>NZ_JBHVQU010000012.1:0-55241 GCF_042886655.1 Peribacillus sp. NPDC058002
GGCTATACACAGCGGAAAAAGGTGTAGATGGCATTCAGTGGTACTTTTTAGTATATGCAATGGCCCTCATGGTCACGAGATTATTCGCGGGGCGATTATATGACCGAAGGGGACATCGAGCCATATTCGTGCCTTCAACATTACTCATCATGACTGGGATGCTGTTGCTTGCGTGGATGCCGAGTGAAACCGTTCTTTACATTGCAGCAGTGCTTTATGGATTTGGATTCGGTTCTGTCCAGCCGGCGCTTCAGGCATGGTCGATTGAAAAGACGCCACCAAATCGGAAGGCGATGGCGAATGCAACATACTTTTCATTTTTCGATCTTGGAGTGGGCATAGGTGCCATCGTGTTCGGGCAAATAGGCTTCCTCTTCGGCTATAGGAGCATCTATATCACGGCAGCCGCCTCCATTTTCATTTCAATGATCGTTTATTTGTCCATCATCAGAGGCGAGGATAAAATAAAATCAGTGGAAAGACGTTGAATGGCTTCAATAGAAGTCATTTTTTTTTGATGTAGGGGGAACACCACTGTTTTTTCATTACGCCCTTAATATTCAATAAATGTAAAAACTTTGTTATTATCGAAAAGAGAATATACATAAGATGATAGAAGGTCAATTTGAAGGAAGGGGAAGCTTGGGATGAATGATTCTTCAAACGAGGAAATGACAATAGAAAGAAGGAAGCGTATTTTCCAAGAAGAGCTGGGTGCTTTATGGGAAAGGCGGCTCATCCCTAAATCAGAATATATCCGGATTAGCAGGGCATATGATCGGCATTTCCAATTAGCCCTCCATAAACAAAAGCGCTTAGGACAGGAAAAAAAGATCCAAGGACATGAAACGATTATCGGTGAAAGTGCAGAGGTGAGGGGACAAGATAGCCTAATCGAGAAATCTTCATTGAAATTACGTGAATCCAGTGGAGTGAACGAAACGATAACGAAAGATGAGAAGTCCTCGTATGAAACTAATGGATCGGCTTTCGAGGAAAGTCTTGAACCTGTCAAGGAGATCACTGATAGGAAACCTGGTATTCAAAAGCAGGTCATCAAACGGGAGAAACAGGTAAAACTGGCAAAGCCGAGGAAAACACCTGAGCAAATCAGGGAACGGAATATCTCAGTCATCTTGCTCACCGGGGTCATATTGCTTCTGTTCGGCGGGTTGATTTTAGCAACTTCCTCATGGGGGGAGCTGAATGCGGTCCTGAAAGTTTTCTTTATTGGAATGGTATCCGTCATTTTTGCAGGGATGGCCTTCATCGCTTCAAAGCTGAAGATTGAACAGACCGCTTTTGCATTCCTGACACTAGCGGGTTTATTCATTCCGATTACGATTTTATCAGCTTCATATTATCGGATTTTCGGAGAGTACTTTTCACTTAATGGTGGGGGGAGGGGGCTACTGGGGTTTCTTGGGGGATTACTTTGTTTAGCGATTTATTGTAAGATCGCTGACTACTTTAAGTCGAAAATATTCATTTTCATTTCGATATTCACGTTTGGCTTAACCGGCTATTTCGGATTGGCCTTTGTGACACCGACTATTGAGTGGATGTTTTTGGCGATTGGCATTCTTAATTTAATACTATTATGGAATATTGAGCAATTGAAGAATCAACAAGCATTAACGTTATTCAAACCATTCATTTTTCAATTCATCCAGTTTAAGATCATCGTGGAAGCCTTTGTGATCCTGACGTTATTTTCAAGTAACTTGGTGTACTCGCTAACGTTGATGGTCTTTTCTGTTTTGTTTTTAATTTTTTCGGTCAAATTCCAAAAAAAATATTATGAAATGGCTTTTAGCGCCGTTTTCACGTATGGATATATCCATTTAATCTTTAACTCATTTTTAAGTGAGTATATGATCATTGCTTTTGCACTTGTACCAATCATTTTTACTATGCTATCAAAATATCTGGCAAAATCCAAAATGACTAAGCTTTCCAAGAACTTCATGTTCACCAGTTTGATTGAGAGCGGGATCGTTTTCTTATATTGTAACGCGATGGTGTACCAGGAGAACTATGCGCAAATATTCGTCGCGCTCATGATAGTATCCGCTCAGCTTGTCCATGTTTCCCTTCAATCGAAAAATTCAGGCTTCACGTACCCGGCTGTTGTTGTTTTCAACTTAGCGTTCCTGTATCTTTTCTTTGTTTTGCCAGTCTCTTTTTCTACCATTTTAAGTCTTGTTTTCGTTCTTCAGGCCATTCAATATGTTGGAGTATATTTATATAACCGTCACCCAAGGTACGGCCTGTTTAAGAAGAGTATCTTACTTATCTCCCCAATGATCATGTTAGTGATACTGACCATTAAAGTCAGTGAAATGGATTGGCTTGCAGTTAGTGCTGCACTCGCCGTGATCTCGGGACTTTTCTTCATCACATATATAAAAGTCGATTCAAAGCATATGAAGGAAAACGCCATATACGGATTTCCAATCACTTTCGTACTGGCTCTGGTTGCTTTCAATCCATATTTGTTGGAGAGTTTAGAGTGGGTCCGGTCAAATATAACGCTCAGCGTCTATTTAATGGGGGTTTCACTGATTTCCATCGGTGCAGCTTACACATTTAGAAGGGGTTATCATAAATTCTTTCCTGTTTTTGCATATAGCGCACAGATTCTTTCCTTCCTTTCCTTGATATCGATTCCATTCGATTCACTGAAGCCTTTGGAGGAAAGCGGGGTCATTGCCATTGCTACGGCAATAAACGGCTGGGCCGTCCATATACATCGGAAGCACATATTCTGGGTGCCTGTCGTGATTACAAGTGCAGGCCTATATGCCTCACTCTACGATGTTTTTGATTTTGGTTTAATGGTATTGAAGCTTGCGTTTGTGCTGCTAGGTCCTATTATCTTTTTCCTTTTAGGAGAATGGCTTGGTAAATATTCGTACAAAGGGAAATTGTACTTCCAATATACTAGTCACCTTGCCAATTTACTGGCGATTCCTGTTGGATATTTGCTCATTGTTTATACGGAAAGTTCTCCGTTCCTATATGCTGCACAACTGTTGATTTATATGTTGAGTGCTTTAAGGACACATGTGAAATGGGAAAAATACGTTTTTACGTACCTAGGGTTTTCAGCCCTTTTCCTGCAGGTCCATTTATTTTTTGCAAACGTGGGGCAAAGGGCATTCATAACACCAATATCCATGATGATTACAGCAGGGCTCATAACCATCCTGTGGTCGGTTTCCAATAAGAATTGGAAAGGAATCATGGAGTATTATCTTATTCCATTCATTCATTTAGGAATAAGCATATCCATATTGGAAACGGCCATCCGGGGTCTTCCGCTTAACAGGGAATTGGTCTGGGTAGGAGTGATGACTGTACAGTTCTTGTTTGCCTGGTATCTGCTCATGAAAAGGAATTGGCGGAACTATGTTGTCGTTCCTCTAAGCATGGCCTTCATCTTTTATAATATGTATGTAAATACATTACCTTTGGTTATGGCGATCATCGTATTGCTTGTATGCATGACTGTGATGGTGATGGTCAGCAGACACCATTTCAAAGGATTGGTCAACCAAGAGGGAACGAAGAGAGTCATTGATTATTATCGGATTTTTGGCTTGTTATATCTGTGCACCCTAAATCTTGAAGTGTTTATGAGCGGTACGGGTTCTGCAATTTTGGGGATTTTTGTTTCCCTGCTGATGCCTGGCTACTTCATCCTTATGGAAAGATTCACAATCCATAAGAAAGAAAGAAGCAATTATTTGGGAATAGCGGCCATCATCGGACTTTTCCCGTTCATCAATATTTTGGACTTTGCCCATGCACTCCCAATCATCACGAGTTTGGCCGTTCTTTTTGGCTGTATGGCAGGAATGCTATTGTTAAGCAGGCTGTATTCCAGCCGGTTACTCAAGAAAGACGGATCAGGCATCGTCATCTTTGATCCTTTCAGGATCTATGGTTTATTCTTTTTGATCGATATGAATGCGGAAGTTTTTAATGATACTAAACATCAGTTACTCCAAGTCTTTGTATCGCTTCTGTTAACCGCTTATTTCATTTTCCCGAGAAGCATGACAGCGGAAAAGCCAGAAAGGAAAATCTATTCCAATATTGCTGCACTAGTCAGTCTGTATCCCTTCCTAGTCATCGTCGGCTATGCCGACAGCCTATCGGTTGAAATGGGATTGATGATCCTTTTCGGCTGTATGTCAGAGATGTTGCTTTTAAGCCGGCGTTATTTCGATGGTTTAATAAAAAGGGAAGAAACAGGCATTTCCATCGATGCATACAGGATATATGGCCTGCTTTTCTTACTCGCCATGAATAGGGGAATTCCAGTAACTGAAACATCAAGCCAGTTACTCGAGGTTGTCGTATCGCTCTTGATAACGGTTTACTTCATCTTGATTGGAAGTTTCACAAAGGATGTAAAAGAAAAGGGCATCTACGTTTGGCTGACGGGAATTCTCAGTTTGTATCCCTATTGGACCATCATCATGTACGCGGATACATTACGGCCTTTCGTTGGCGTGGCAGTCCTTTTTGGGTGTACGGCCATAATGGTACTGCTAAGCAGGAAATTCTTTAAAGGCTCGCTATATAAAGGTGGGTCAGGACTTCAATTGGATTTTTACAGAGTCTATGGTCTGCTGTTTCTTCTTGCCATGAATATAGATGTTTTGACGGGGGGGCCAGCACATTTCATTTTGGAAATCTTCGTGGCGCTTCTGATTCCGGCCTACTTCATTTTGATGAGAAGCACGACGACAGGAATGTTGGAAAGAAAATCCCAGTTGGCTGCAGCGATATTGTTCAGTTTATATCCATATTGGGTCATTGTCGATCAGCTCACGATACCTCCTGTACTAGAGGAGGAGGTGATTATTCTGCCGCTATTCATTGTCAGCACCACTCTGCTGAGGAAAATCTTCGTTAAAGGCAAGATCACACAATATATCGAAAGTGGTATTGTTTTCCTCTTATTTTCAGTCTTGATCATTGATGCAATGGCAGGAAACACCTTATATGATGCGCTCATTATCGGCACGGTGTCATTGGCAGCTATGCTCTTTGGATTCATGATGAAATACAAATCCTATTTCATCGCTGGAACTGGGACCATTTTATTCAATGTCTATATGAATACCAATTCGATGTGGGGCGAGATGCCATGGTGGCTGTATTTAATCATCGGCGGCGGTCTGCTTATCGGAATTGCATCTTTCTTTGAATGGAAAAAACAAAAAGACAACCGGACATCGAAGGAAGTACTTGAGAAAAATAAACAAAGGATAAAGAATTGGTTCAATCGGTGGAATTAATGAAGAGGGAAAATTTGAAAAAATAAAAAACGCTTGGGCATACCAAGCGTTTCTTGTGAAGCTCAAGACGAGCAAGAGCTGCATGAAGAGCAGCTTGAAGAGGAATCAGAACTGGCGTCATGGGAACCGTTATGACCGCCATGATCGGCATGGCCGGATCCAGAGGAAACTGTGTTCGCTTCATTCCCGAAAATATCTTTAAATTCGCTGTCAAAATCATCGGTGCTTGCATAAGTGAAATAGGCAGGAGCCGCATAGTCCGTCTGGTCGTACGTTTTCCGCCAATTCAATTCTGTCATGGGGCGATTTTCTTTAAATCGGGAAGTGAAAGTTTCAAAGGTCCGTTCCGCTTGCATACTTGTCGGTTTCCTCATATATTTCTCTTTTAACTGCTCCAGTTCCAACATTTCAAAATCACGTAGAAGCGTTTGCCCTTTATCATGTTTGAAAAATTTGCCCCACTTTTGAATGGAATTGGAATCCACGGTAAATAGCTGAACATAGTAAAAGTCGAAAAGAGTGCGCTCATCGGGTTTGAAAACAGGTTCTGAATGAGGATGGTGCTGAATGGTCCTACCGATGAAAGCTTGGCAAAACTCATCATATTCCCGTCTAGATTTCAGCATGATGTGCCACAACTCATCGATGACTGAATTAAACATTTCAACTTTTCCAAACACTGCAGCCATGATCAAGTAGCGTTTCAATTCACGCCAAGCCTGATTGACCTTTAACTGTGAGTACCGTGGATGCTTCAGGCGGAATTCAGTATTGACCTTCTCCATATAATTGAAATCCAGTGCATGATTAAGCTTTTCCATCAATGCTTCTGAAACGATTTCCGTTGCATGCAGATCTAAAGTTTCAGCATGGTATTTACGGAATTCATTTTGATAGCGTTCTAATTTAGCTGGTTCACTTAGTCCTTTAACGAAATTGACCAGTAAAACAGTAAAAATTGCCGCAAGAATGACATAAAAGAAAGTCATCTTTGTCCACTCCTCTAAATATATGGGTATATTACTTTAACATTATCTTACATGTTCTCGGAAGGGATTGTAAGTTTTTTGAACAAATCGTTCCATTAACGGAACTCGATTAAGCTGTGGAGGTTGCATGCCAGTTTCGTCCTCAGGCAAAGGGGGCTTAAATCAAAAACCAAGCACTTCAAAATATCCTTCATATCTAGTATAGTTAGGAGGAAAAGGGGTGAAGGCATGTACTTGACAGTAAAAGAGACTGCGGAATATCTATCGATGCCGGAATCTTATATAGAAAGTTTGATCGTTCAAAATAAAATTCGAACCGTTTATGATGGTGAGCAGCATTTGATTTTTAAAGATCAGTTTAATATGCATCTTGAACAGATGGAGAAGTATAAGAAGGAATTAGCGGATTATTATAACGAACCCATCCCCGAAGATATCGATGTGAAGGATGAAGATTAGCATCTGCCGGTTTGGCAGATGTTTTTTCATGCAGAAATGGCTTGGGATAAAGGCTTGAATTTTCCAAAAAGGTCATAACGGCGTCTCTATCATGGGTTTTACTGATCATTCAAATAATTTTGTTGTCAATGGAAGGTAATTGTAGTAGAATTCCTCAATTCCGTGTAAAATAAAAGGTAAAGGAATTATAATGGCAGAACGGTAGTTAGGAGATAGGTAAGTGGTAAAAGAGTATTTGCAAAGTGAAGGTTTTTCAAGGTTAATTACATTAATTGTGTTAGTCCTCTTTTTAATAAGCATCGGTAGTATGGTTAATATCGTGTTATTCACATTTGTTTTCACTTTCTTGATGGGAAGGCTGGAGCAATTTATCATGATTCGGCTGAATAAAGTCATGCATATCAACTCCAAGGTTGTTATAAGCTTTTTATATGTAGTCGTCATTTCTTGTTTAGCCATCGTACTTTATAAATATCTACCGGTCATTACGCTGCAATTCACGGAATTAGTGACACAGATCGTTTTCTTCTTTCAACATCCACCAGATAGTAGGGTCATTCAATATGCCATTAATATAATGAACGAGCTGGAATCGCCGCTCGATCTTCAAAAACAGATGAATACACTCTATCTTTATATATCCGATTTCGGTAAACTGGCATTTCAAATTTTCATTTCCATGTTGCTTAGTCTATTTTTCTTATTGGAAAAGGATAAAATCATTCGTTTCACTGCTAAATTCAAGCGGGCCAAATTTAAATCTTTCTTTATAAACCTAAGCCACTTTGGCGTCAAATTCATCAATTCATTCGGAAAGGTGATTGAGGTCCAGTTCTTGATAGCCATCACGAATGCTGTCCTATCTGTAACTTTCTTATGGATTCTTGGCTTCCCGCAGTTGCTCGGTCTAGGAATCATGATTTTCTTCCTGGGTTTGATTCCGGTTGCAGGGGTCATCATCTCCCTCATTCCACTGAGCATGATTGCCTATAGTATCGGCGGCATGCCCAAAGTGATTGCTGTATTAATCATGATTGTTGTGATCCATTCAATTGAAAGCTATATTTTAAATCCGAAATTCATGTCGGCAAAAACAAATCTTCCAACATTTTTCACCTTCATCATCCTCTTGTTTTCCGAGCATTTCCTTGGAATATGGGGATTGATCATCGGAATACCGATCTTCATCTTCCTGTTGGATATGTTGGATATTGAAGAGGGGAATACGGAAGTCCCATAATAATCATTCGAGCAGCGGCCACGCTAATATGGCTGCTGCTTATTTTTGTTCCATTAAACCTTTTGAAAGATGGCGCTAACTGTTTTCAATATAATATCCATTAATTTGAGTAAAGGGGAAAAGAGTGCGTCTCTCCCTATTAGAGCATAGTTGCGTTTTTGGTTTACCAAGTTAATTGATTAAATTTTTATTTTACTAAAGTTATTTATCGACTTTTTATTGCATAAAAAAACAAATAAACGTATAATATTCTTAAAAGAATATACTGAAAGTTCTGTGAAGTTAGATTTATCTGTTTTTTTAAAAAAAGGGAGTTTACGAGAGAGAAGAGGGGATTATTTTGAAAAAGGTTTCTTTTTTAGTGTTTGCCATGGTTGCTTTTTTGTTACTTGTCTTGACAGGATGCGGGAAGGATAAGGAAGTCTCGACAACTGGTAAAGAAGAAGGGTCCAATGGGAAAACACTGAGGATCGTGACGGACGCCAACTATGCTCCATTTGAATATCTTGAAGGAGATAAGATTGTAGGGTTCGATGTTGATTTCATCAATGCCGTTGCAAAAGAAGCGGGTTATGAAGTTAAATTGGAAAGTGTTGGTTGGGATCCGATTTTTGTTGAAATCGAAGGTAAGAGAGCGGATGTCGCCATATCTGCGATTACAGTGAATGACGAAAGAAAACAATCTTATGACTTTTCTGTTCCGTATTTCTTATCCACAAATAAGATTCTCGTTCCTGAGAATAGTGATATAAAATCTGGAGATGAATTGAAAGGAAACGTCATTGCCGTTCAGACTGGTACTACTGGACAGGAAGCGACAGAGAAACTCCTTGGAAAGAATCACAAGGATATTAAAAAATTCGAAAATAATAACCTGGCCATTCAGGAATTACTTAAAGGCGGAGCTTCGGCTGTCGTAGCTGATAATACAGTCGTTGAAGAATATGTGAAAAATAACCCCGATCAAAAACTGAAAGTCGTTGAAGATAGCAAAAGCTTTAATGAGGAGTTTTATGGTCTTATGTTCCCAAAAGGCAGTGAATTGAAATCGGAGTTCGATAAAGCTGTGAATGCCATTTATGAAAATGGGAAATATGCAGAAATCTATAAAGAGTGGTTTGGTACTGATCCAGATATTGAAACGTTGAAAGCACAACAATAAAAACAAATGGATAGTAAAAGATTGCGTAACTTTACGTGTGAAGTTACGCAGTTTTTTTGGCCTTAGGAGGGAAACAATATGAGTTTTCGCTGGGATATTATTTTTGAATATGCTCCTTTCTTATTAAAAGGAACGTTGCTTACAATAGGGCTGTCGGTTTCCTCCATCCTCATCGGAACTTTTTTGGGGTTATTGATCGGTTTAGGGAAAATCATGAGAAACAAAGTGCTTGCCTTTCCATTTTACTGTTATGTCACGGTTTTTCGCGGAACACCGCTTTTAGTTCAAATCTTTTTAATCCATTTTGGAATTGTGCCCTTTTTTACTGGGGAAACGAATGCAGTAACTGCCGGTGTCATTGCTTTATCTTTAAATGCAGCCGCATACATTGCCGAAATTTTCCGGGCGGGCATTCAATCCATCGATAAAGGGCAAATGGAAGGGGCGCGTTCATTGGGAATGACCCATACCCAAACAATGATACATGTTGTATTGCCCCAAGCTTTCAAACGAATGATTCCTCCGTTAGGAAATGAATTCATCGTATTATTGAAGGATTCATCCCTGCTTTGTGTCATTGCTGCCCCGGAATTGATGTATTGGGGGAAAGCGATGGGGAGTCAGTACTTTAAAGTGTGGGAGCCATACTTGGCGTGTGCCTTCATCTATTTATTCCTGACCCTCATTTTAAGTTTCGTATTAAATAGACTCGAAAGAAGGTTGAAAACAGAATGATCAAGGTGGAGAATCTAAAGAAGTCATTTGGCGAAAATGAGGTATTGAAAAATATCAATGCAATCGTTTCCCCTCGGGAAGTAGTCGTGGTGATTGGTCCTTCTGGGTCGGGTAAATCCACATTCCTCAGGTGTATCAATCAACTTGAAACGATAACGGGAGGCCATATTTTCATTGAAGGGCTTGATACGACAGACAAGAAGGTCAATATCAATAAAGTCCGGACGGAAGTTGGCATGGTATTTCAGCATTTTAACTTATTTCCACATAAGACTGTTCTTGAAAATATAATGCTTGCGCCTATAAAGGTCCGCAAAATATCCAAAGAACAGGCTTCCCAAAGAGGGATGGAACTGCTTAAGAAAGTGGGACTTGCCGAGAAAGCGAAGGCATATCCGGATTCATTATCGGGGGGACAAAAGCAACGTGTCGCAATTGCCAGGGCGTTGGCGATGGAGCCCAAAATCATGCTATTCGACGAGCCGACTTCCGCTCTAGATCCGGAAATGGTCGGTGAAGTTCTTGAGGTCATGAAGCAACTGGCTAAGGAAGGCATGACCATGGTAGTTGTGACCCATGAGATGGGGTTTGCAAAAGAAGTTGGAGATCGCGTGATTTTCATGGACGAAGGTTATATTATTGAAGAAAATATTCCAAGTGAGATTTTTAATAATCCCCAACAGGAAAGAACTAAAGCCTTTTTGAGTAAAGTGCTTTAATTACACGTAAAGAAAAAAACCTTCCATTAAGGGAGGTTTTTTTCGGAGCATATCAGGATATCAGGGGGCTTCATTTGATGTATGAAGCTCCTAAAAGCGATTCAGGGCTTTTACCGAGCACGAGCATACTGATTTTGGCATATCCAATATTTTTAATTTGGGAGAAGGTCTGAAGTAATACCTGGATATTCGGATCATCCTTTAACTTTTGAACTTCCTCTATATATAATCCGATAACGGAGGGCATAACGAATTCAGGGGTATATTCGTTTGGATTTTCTTCCATGATTAATGTGCCCATAAATTGATATTTAAATTGAAGAGCCCGTGTTAAGGCAACGACATGGAGCAGTTTATTAAATAGTTCGGGGTAAGAATATTTAATTTTCTCCAGAGCTGCTTCTGTTGCCTGTAACTCATCGACACTAGATAAAGTGATCATGAATATCTCCTTTTTAGAATATATTGGATCCATCAGCATTTACCGTGCATTTTACTTATACTAGTCTACCCTCGCCGTAACGCCTTGTAAAATGGTTAGATGTTATCATGTGCATAACTCAAATCTATGATAGTGCTTACATCAATCATGCTAGATAATTCACTACTTTTGAGATAGCGCTTCCCTCGTATATTTCAGCCATTCTTTTGCAGCGTATGAAAGGTAATGGTCCTTACTCCATATAAATCCTAAATTCCAACTGATGGAGGGGTTTTTAACCTTGATTGTCTTTACGCGCTCATCATGGCGGCATAAACCTTCCGGTAATAGAGCAACGCCAAGTTTACAGTAGACCATTTCCTCAATAAAATCCCAGCGTGAGCTTTCAGTAACAATATGTGGAGAAAAACCAGCTTCATTACAGGATGAAATGATGAGATCTCGGAGGACGTAATCTTTATTGAATAAGATGAAAGATTCGTTTTCCAGGTCGGCCAAATCGATTTCTTCCTTACATGCATGCGGATGGGTGGGATGAACAATCAAGTTGATGTCTTCTTCCAAAAAAGCAAAATGATGAAAAAGTGCGGTGTTGGTTGGCAGGACTATTACTCCTATATCAATTAAGTCATTTTGGACGGATTCTTCTATTTTCTTTGAACCATCCTCTACTAATTGAAAGGTAATATTGGGATAGTTCTCGTGAAAACGGCTAAGAATCCGGGGGAAGAAAGAAGCGTCGATGATCGGCGGCAGCCCGATGCGTATATGTCCCTTTTTTAAACCTAATAAATTGTCCATTTCCGTTTCTAAATTGTGAAAGGCCTTATCAATCAATTTTGCCTGCTCTAAGACAACCCTGCCTGCATCGGTCAAGATCAGTTGCTTGCGTGAACGATCAAAAAGCTCAACACCTAGCTCGGTTTCCAGGTTTTTAATCATCTTGCTGATTGTCGGCTGGGTAATGAATAAATGGTCGGCAGCACGAGTGAAGCTATTGAAATTAGTTACTTCTATAAAGTATTGCAAATGTTTAATATCCATTGCGTCACCTGTTATCCTCGTTTAAAATTAGTTTCATTTTACCCGTAAACGGAAGTGTTTGTAAAACATAGTAAGCTTTACTTGGTTTTCATGCACGCATAAATAAGCTGGATTCCCAAGGGGAACCCAGCTTATGAAAAGACTGGCAATAATATCCGCCGTAAATTTTATTTGACCAACAAGACGGGCACTGGGGAACGTTGAACGATGTAGTGGCTTACACTGCCAAGGAATTCCTTGAAACCACTCAATCCGCGGCTGCCCATGATGATAAGGTCACAATTCTGGGATTTTGCATGTTCCAATAAAGTCGTGATGGCTGAGCCCTCTACGACAAATGTTTGGGATGCATTCGGGATTTCGGATAAAAGCGCTTCCGCTTTTTTAACCACTTCCTTGCCATACTTGAGCATGGATTCTTCAATTTCCTGAAATGCATTGCCATATATATTTGATTTGATTGGCAATGTTACAGCGTGAAGCACTTGGATTTCCACAGCGGGATCCAGCTTCGCTAATTCAATCGCTTTTTCTAAAGATTTAAGTGCCAATTCAGATTCATCATAAGCAACTAATATCCTTGAACATAGCATTGATCGATCATTCCCTTCATTTAATTAATATACCTATAGTATATCAATTTAAATCTTTCATATAGTTTCATATATTATAAATTTTGTGAATATTTATTGAAGTTTACGTTTACGTCAATGTTAGAATAAAGGTAAATAATCCCTTTGCAAAGTGTGGTTTTAACATGTACACCATTTCTGAGTTAGCAAAAGAATTCGGATTGACGACAAGGACCCTCCGTTATTATGAGGAACTGGGTATGCTTAGGCCAAAGCGTACCGAAACGGGAAAAAGAGTTTATGGAAAGAAAGAATATGCACAGCTCAAAATCATAATGCGCGGTAAGAAGTATGGTTTTTCGTTAGTGGAAATAAAGGATATAGTCCTTTTATTCGATAAGGATAGGACAGGCATTAAGCAATTGGAAAAAACGATTGAAACTGCAGGACAGAAATTAAACGAAATTAATGAACGCATTAAAGAGCTGGATGGATTAAAGCAAGATTTTGAACGGGTTATCAAAGGATTTACCGAAACCCTTCATGACTTGAAAGTGAACGATAAAACAGGCAAGCGGTGTAATTAATCTTGAAAATAGGTTTTGATGATAGGAAGAGATGAATATATATTCTAGAAAACAAATGGGGTGGGAATTTGGAAATTCAAGAAACCATTGCAGTTGTGACAGGCGGGGCTTCTGGTCTGGGAGCTGCAACAGTAAGAAATATCATTAAAAAAGGTGGAAAAGCGGTCATATTTGACCTCTCGGAAGAAAACGGCGCTAAAATGGTGCAGGAATTGGGAGATTCAGTGCTGTTTATTAAAACGGATGTAACCAGTGAAGAAAGCGTATCGGTAGCATTGGATGAAGGAATGAAAAAATTCGGGAGCATCAATACGGTCATCAACTGTGCAGGCATTGCGATTGCAGAGAAGGTCATAGGCAGAAAAGGTATACACGAATTGAAAGCGTTCTCAAATGTCGTGCAGATCAATTTGATCGGTACGTTTAACGTTATCCGGCTTGCGGTTGAAAAAATGGTCGAAAATGAACCGAACCAAGAGGGGGAGCGTGGGGTCATTATCAATACAGCTTCGGTAGCTGCCTTTGAAGGACAAATCGGACAAGCCGCATATAGTGCCTCTAAGGGGGGGATTGCTGCCATGACTCTCCCGATTGCAAGGGAGCTTGCCACCAAAGGGATACGTGTCGTATCGATTGCACCCGGTCTATTCCATACTCCGATGTTCGATTCATTGCCTGAAGAAGCCAGGATGTCATTAGGTAAAACCGTGCCATTCCCACCAAGGCTCGGGTATCCCGAAGAGTACGCTAAACTAACGGAAAGCATCATAACGAATCCAATGCTGAATGGGGAAACCATCAGGCTTGATGGGGCCATTAGAATGGCACCCAGGTAAGTTGTTAATTCCTTCAGGGAAATCCATTGTAAACTGGAAAAAGAGCCTCCGGCAAGGAAATGGAGAGGAGAGAAAACAGATGAAGCATCCATACCTAAGTGAAGATCATGAAATTTTCCGTAAGTCATTTCGAAAGTTTTTAGAGAAAGAAGCAGTTCCCAACTATGAACGATGGGAAGAAGAGAGAATCATTCCCCGGTCATTTTGGGTGAAAATGGGGGAACAGGGTTTTTTATGTCCAGACCTTGGAGAAGATTATGGGGGTTCCGGGGTAGATTGGGGCTTTGCTGTCATAATTAATGAGGAATTGGAAAGAGTCGGTTCTGGTTTCATTGGTTTCGGACTTCACAGTGACATCACCGTTCCGTATATTTCCGCATACGGAAATGAGTCGCAGAAAAGGCGCTGGCTTCCTAAATGCACGACAGGGGAAATCATTACAGCCATTGCCATGACAGAGCCTGGCACGGGTTCAGATTTGGCCAATATTAAAACGACTGCCATTTTGGATGGAGATCATTACATATTAAATGGCCAAAAGACATTCATCACAAATGGCATTCATTCGGATTTGGTCATCGTTGCCTGTAAAACGGATCCAAGTGCCGTTCCGAAACATAAAGGCGTTAGCTTAGTCGTGGTCGAAAGGGATACACCCGGGTTTTCCAGGGGGAGAAAACTGAAGAAACTTGGCTTGCACAGTCAGGATACAGCAGAACTCATCTTCGAGGATTGCCGTGTTCCAAAGGAAAACCTGCTTGGTGAAGAAGGCAAGGGGTTTACTTACTTAATGGAAAAATTGCAGCAGGAACGCCTTGTGGTGGCGATTTGTGCTCAAACCGCATCTGAGGATATGCTGGCCGATACGATTGAGTACGTGAAGGGCAGGGAAGCTTTTGGAAAATCCGTAAGTCAGTTTCAAAATACCCAATTCAAAATGGCGGAAATGGCAACGGAAATCAAAATGGGGCGTGCCTTCCTAGATCAATTGATCGCCAAACATATGGCTGGTGAACAGGTTGTAAATGAAGTTTCGATGGCAAAATGGCGTTTGACGGAGACTGCCCGAAAAATATCCATTGAATGCATGCAGCTCCATGGCGGCTATGGATATATGGAGGAATACAAGATTGCCAGAAGGTATCGGGATGTTCCCGTTGCAAGCATCTATGCCGGGACAAATGAAATCATGAAGAAAATCATCGCCAAGAATCTGGGTCTATAATAAAACGATGAGAAGGGGAGAGAGTATATGCGGGAAGTGGTTATCGTTGAAGGGATACGCACGCCAGTTGGCAGAAGGAACGGTGTCTTGAAAGACGTTCGCCCTGATGATCTGGCAGGGGAAGTAATGAAGAAGCTGATTGAAAAGGCGGGCATCGATCCAGCTATTGTCGATGATGTTATTTTAGGTTGCGTTTCACAGTCGGGCGAACAGGCCGGTGATATAGCAAGGGTTGCTGCACTGATTGCCGGATTTCCAATTGAAGTGCCGGGAACGACGATTGACCGCCAATGCGGATCAAGTCAGCAGGCAGTCCATTTCGCTTCCCAGGCCATCTTGTCAGGTGATATGGATGTGGTAGTGGCCGGTGGTGTGGAGAACATGTCACGAGTTCCCATGGGGTCTAATTATCAAGGTGCTGGAACAAGTCAAAAGTATATGGACTCGTATGAGGTGATCAACCAAGGTTTGTCAGCTGAGAGAATCGCCGATAAGTGGGGAATAACACGGGAAGATTGTGATCAGTTTTCCGTTGAGAGCCATGCCAAGGCAATACGCGCTCAAAAAGAAGGGCATTTTAACCGTGAAATGATATCAATAACGGGTACTGATAATGAAGGAAATCTAATCGAAGTTACGGAAGATCAAGGCCCAAGGGATGGAACCACGCTTGAAGTGCTTGCTGGATTGAAACCGGTTTTTCAGGAAGGCGGTTTAATCCATGCAGGGAACTCCAGTCAAATCAGTGATGGTGCTGCCGTTTTATTATTGATGGAACGCAGTAAAGCCGAAGAACTTGGATTGAAACCGCGCTTTAAAGTGCATACACGGGTTGTTGTCGGGTCAGATCCCACCCTGATGCTTACGGGACCGATTCCCGCCACCAAAAAAGCCTTGGAAAAAGCAGGTCTTACAATTGATGATATCGATATCTTTGAAGTGAATGAGGCTTTCGCTCCTGTACCGATTGCCTGGCTAAAAGAAACGGGGGCAGACCCCCAAAAGCTGAATCCAAATGGCGGGGCGATTGCCCTGGGTCACCCTCTTGGCGGAAGCGGGGCCAGATTGATGGTGTCGATGATCCATGAGTTAGAAAGGACGGGCGGCCGTTATGGGCTGCAAACAATGTGTGAAGGCCACGGCATGGCAAATGCAACCATCATTGAAAGATTGAGCGGAAGCCGGACTATCGATTTATGAACATTCGTAATTCGCACGAAAGTAAAAGCTGAAAAAGGGATGAAGCCGACCATCGGCAGGATTTGCCTGAACTCTGCCTGTTGATGGTGGTTACTTGAGGAGGAACATGATATGTCAGTAACGATTAAAAATATCTTTGATCATACGGTTCAGAAATTTCCCATTAAAGAAGCTATCTACGACGTGAGAAGAAATATCCGCTATACGTACATTCAATGGAATGAGCAGGTGAATAGATTGGCGGCGGCCCTCCAAGCGGAAGGGGTGCGAAAAGGGGACAGGGTCTCTACGTACCTTTACAACAATGAAGAGCTTGCAACAGCATTCTTTGCCTGTGCAAAAATCGGCGCAATCTTTAATCCGATCAACTTCCGATTAATGCCGGAAGAGTTGGCCTTCATCTTGAACGACGCTGCTCCAAAGGTCGTTTTATTCGAACACGAACTGGAAACGAACGTTGCCGCGATTGAAAAGCGATTTCCGGAAACGGCTTTTTGGTATATTGATGATAATGTGCCTGGATATGCAAAAGGTTACCGCCAGAAAATGGCAAGTATCTCATCAAAGCCAGATGAAGTGGACGTTCACGAAGATGATATCTATGCCATCATGTATACGAGCGGGACAACCGGACGTCCAAAAGGGGTCATTCACCTTCATAAAGACATGGTCAAACAAGCCGAGATTCTAATTGAGGCCATGAAGTATGAACGCTCTGATATCGGTTTGATCACTGCACCGATGTTTCATTGTGCCGAATTGCACTGTTCCTTTTTACCTCGCATACAGGTCGGTGCCGCAAATGTCATATTACATCAGTTTAATCCCAAAAAGGTCATGGAACTGATTGAAT
Source organism: Peribacillus sp. NPDC058002 (assembly GCF_042886655.1). NCBI lineage: Bacteria > Bacillati > Bacillota > Bacilli > Caryophanales > Bacillaceae > Peribacillus > Peribacillus sp. NPDC058002. The sequence continues at coordinate 17,376 of NZ_JBHVQU010000012.1, forward strand.
CGGAAGGGATCACCAAGTTTTTTGCTGCACCTACGATGTGGAACATGCTCCTCCAGGAAAAATTGGATGAGTACAAATTCCAGAGTTTGAGGCTTGGGCTTTATGGGGCAGCCCCGATGGCTCCAACACTTGTACGTGCCTGTCAGGAGAAACTCGGCATCCAGTTCATCCAAGCTTATGGAATGACTGAAATGGGTCCCGCGATCACTCTCCTATTGGAGGAAGACCAAATTAGGAAAGCAGGTTCTGCCGGCAAGGCATGTTCCGATCATGAAATAATCATTGCCCGTCCGAATGACGAAGGGCCATCGGATCCCGAGGATATGCTGGAACCTGGGGAAACAGGGGAAATTCTTGTGAAGGGTCCGTGTATCATGCAGGGGTATTTTCAAAAAGATAGAGAGACCGAAAAGGCGCTTTACAAAGGCTGGTACCATTCCGGTGACATCGGTTTCCTGGATGAAGACGGATATCTGTGGGTCAAGGACCGGGTGGACGACATGATTATTTCTGGAGGGGAAAATATTTATCCACGTGAAGTGGAAGATACACTATATGAGCATCATGGAGTTCTCGACTGTGCAGTACTTGGTCAGCCGGATGATCAATGGGGGGAAACGGTGACGGCCTTCATCGTAGCCAAAGACCCTTCGCTAGCGGAAAACGATTTAGAAGCCTGGTGTAAAAACAGTGTTACGCTAGCGAACTATAAACGTCCAAGAAGATATATTTTCTGTAATGAGCTGCCTCGTAACGCCAGCGGGAAGATACAAAAGTTCATGCTTCGTAAACAGTTAGAAGAAAACATTAATGGAGAAAGTTTGGGGACCTTTCTTTAATGCCGGGGTCAGTAGCGGATGCAACCACTGACAAGTTAGGGGGGAGTCATTTAGAATTGCTTGGCATGCGATCATACTTGGAAGGAAGAAATTTAATAAAGAGCGTAACAATTATGGATGAAAGATTATATAAATAATAACCCTGTGGAACAAATCAAGTAGAGAGAATAGTTATCCACAACAAAGATACAGCGTGGGTAGCATAACATTCCATCTATCCACATAATCCACAGGGTTATCCATAAATAACATTATTTTCATGTTGATAAAGTGTGTTATTGTACTTATTGTTTGTCAGTATTTTCAGAATATATCCACAATATACACAGGTATGTGGATAAGCTATGTAAATAAAGAAAACACAAGGGGCTGATTTACAACCCCTTGGTTTGATTTATCATGCTTATTAACGGCGATTATGAGCACGGCGGTCAGCTGCATTTGCCCGGGCTTGTGCCTTGATGTCTTCCTGGTCAGCCAGTTCGGAAGAATATTCAACGTCAAGTCCGTCACTCTTCAGGTTTTTAGGAACTTGAGGAAGTTTTTGTTTGTTCTTATCTCGATTATGGTGTATGCCATTTCGTCCCATGTTAGCGCCCCCTAGAATATAAAATAAGCTGGAGATGAATTCACTAATCATCTCCAGCTTATTTTGTGTTGGGTGGCTATTCAAAATGTACGGGAAAAAACTCCAAACTTAACGACGGGATTTCTTCTCGGTATAACCGCCAGCACGATCTGCTTTTTTAAATTCACGAGCATAAAGAATCGCTTGGGTACTAGTTAAGTTACTTTTCTCTTTATCGTGTTTTTTGAGCAATTTGATCATCTCCATTTCACTTAATATCCCTATTTTTTCCTAAAATGACCCTTTCATACGTGAGAATCTTCATTCAAGATATTTTGTAAAGCTTCTTTAAGGATTGGAAAGGAGAAAGTGAATCCTTCGTCTTTAAGTTTAGTGGGAAGGACATTTTGTCCTTCAAGCACAAGTATGCTCATTTCCCCCAGCAGTTTTTTGAGGAAGAAGGGAGGTACGGGTAACCAATGTGGCCGGTGCAGGATAGCTCCTATCGTTTTCCCGAATGTATCCATCTGAACGGGGTTCGGCGCCGTAAAATTGACTGGACCATCTATCCGCTGATCATTCATGCAAAAGATGATTGCCCGGACCACGTCATGGATATGAATCCAGGAAAGCCACTGATTCCCTTTGCCCATCTTTCCTCCGCCGAATAGTTTATAGGGAAGGACCATCATTGGCAGTGCGCCACCTTTTTCTCCAAGAATCACCCCAAATCTTGTTAGGACCAATCTATTACTGTAAGAGCGTGATTTAGCCGCTTCCTTTTCCCATAGTTGAACAGTACGGGCCAGGAAATCATCACCAACGGATCCAGAGGTTTCGGTAAAGGTCTCATCGTCCGAAATACCATAATATCCGACTGCACTTGCATTAATGATGACGGACAATTTATCGGGCAGCATGGAGATGATCCGGTTCATCTCTTTGGAAGCTTCGACCCGGCTTTCGACAATCCGGCGTTTTCGTTCAGGTGTCCAACGCCCGCTGTTAAGGGATTCACCAGCAAGGTTAATGAAAACATCTAGCCCCGCCAAGTGCTTTTCCGGCTGTGCCTCCTTGGTCAACCATCCAATATATGTCAAATTAGTCTGTTTTTTAAATTTTTTGGGATGACGGGTCAAAATATATATATCATGATTTTCTTTTGATAATTCATCAATAAGGGCTGTGCCGACAAAACCGCTTCCACCAGCAATGGCTATTTTCATGAAAACCACTTCCTTTCCCTTTCTTTCCTTCACTTTAACATGTCCATGTTCTTTTTTCATTTTTAGACATGCTATATATAGAAATGGTAAACGTAAAGGGGTAAAGTAGTGGTGGGGGTGGATTTATGCCAAACATAACAAAAATAACAACCCAAAAGAAACGTAAAGATCGTTATAACATTTTCGTTGACGAAAAATATGCCTTCAGTGTAGATGAAGAAGTGCTAATGAAATTTCATTTGAAAAAGGGTATGGAACTTGATGACCTGCTTTTGGCAGAAATACAATTCCATGATGAAATCCAAAAAGCATTTACCGATGCACTTAATTATTTATCATACCGAATGCGCTCGGAATCGGAAATTCGCCTTTATTTAAAAAAGAAGGAGACGGAAGAGCCGATCATTAAAGAAGCGATACATAAACTATACAGTTTTAACTATTTAGATGACCTTGAATTTTCCAAGGCTTACGTACGGACCCATGTGAATGGAGGCAATAAAGGGCCCACTACCCTTAAGCTCGAGCTTAAGGAAAAAGGGGTGCAAGAAAAGTTGGTTATCGAGGCATTGAAGGAATACCCCTATGATATTCAGATTGAACATGCAAGGAAACTTGCTGGAAAAGCGGTCAAAAAGGAAAAAAACATTTCCGAACGAGCTTTAAGGTTGAAAGTTGAACAAACCTTGTTACGGAAAGGTTTCCCTAGAGATGTCATCCATGAAGCACTTGAAGATGTGACGGTTGAAAAGGATGAAGATGAACAATGGGATTCTCTTTGCCACCATGCCGAAAAAATGCAACGCCGATATAAAAACCATGAAGGCTTCGAATATGAACAAAAAATTAAGCAGGCATTATACCGAAAAGGTTTTCCAATAGAATTGATTGACCGTTTTCTTTCCAATTCAGATGCGGATTAAGTGCATCGATAGCCAAATCACTAAATTTTGTTTAATATAGAAGTAAATTAATATTTCATTTAAGGAGTCATATATATGAGTGACGTAAGATACAGCAAGTTGTCCGCCTATGAACTACAACAGGAAATTGCAGCGTTGACAGAAAAAGCGAGAAAAGCAGAGCAATTGGGAATGGTTAATGAATACTCTGTATTGGAACGAAAAGTGACGATGGCCAAGGCCTATTTGTTAAATCCGGATGATTTCAAAAAAGGTGAAATATATCAAATTGACGGAGATCCCGGGGTCTATTTCAAAATTGATTATATGAACGGCGTATTCGCCTGGGGTTACCGCTTAGGTGGTAGCGGTAAGGAAGAAGCACTTCCGATTTCAATGCTGAAATAAAAAAGGAATCGGGGAAGAAACCCGATTCCTTCTGGTGTACGAGTTAATTCGATCGCTCGTTTGATGCTTTCATTCTTTCTTGAGGGTGTGTATTAATACTGCCATCTGCACGCTTTGAAGCATATCTTGCCTTTGCACGAGGCTCGCCTTGGAATTTATTATTGTTTTGGTTGGGGAATCCTTTTTGTTTATTTCGCAAATTTTTCTCCTCCAAGCATCAGATTAAAGAAAGAAGCGTTTCCGCTTACAACTAGTATGGGTATGGGACAGTATAGTTCATTCTGTAAAAATATTGGCAATGAGGTGGTTCAAATGAATGATTACCATGAAAGGTTAACCAAGATACTGCTTGAGAAAAATGAACACATCACGTATGAGCAAGCTTTGACTTGGGTGGAATTATTATGGGAAGATTTCGAAGCGACCTATGCAAAGGCTGGGCATGAATATGCCGGAGAAGAAATGACATCACGCGTTGTAAGGACCTGGATTGATAACTATGGTGAGCAATTCCACGAGTTCATTGCAAAGAACCCTAAATATCGACAGTTATTAAATCAGCAGAATCTACTGCATTAAAAAAGCTGATTCCAGAGGGGTTCCCTGGAATCAGCTCTTTTTCAATATACAGCGACTACAAAATAATATTCAATTTCTTCTGCAGTTTCGCTTCGCTGAAAATCCAGCCGGTATAAGAATTCAAGATATTCAATTCGCTGTCTAAATGGACCACTGCCACAAACGGGTAATATCCATTGCTTCGGTATCTTAAATCGATGAAACGGACTTCATAATATTCTTTTATCTGTTCAATTTCAAAGCGGTAAACCGGAGAAAAGGACAGAAAGGCTGCCAAGTTGATATCCTTCTTGGCGGCTTCGAGAATTTCACTTTCAGGTAAGGGCACTCGATCGAACGTATCAAGAATCGTCACATATCCATTATCAGCTCGTGCCACATAATAATTCTTTTCAGTAATAACCGCAATTTTCCAGCGGTGAAAACGCATGGTCGGTGATAAAAGAATTTTCCTTGCTCCAGGAATTTGCCGTTTGACCACTTTCTTTATAAAAGCTTGTTCCCTAAATCTGGAAATGTAGTAAATGACGAGTATTCCGTAAATGGAAAGAAATAAATAGCCTGGAGGAAATCCAAAGCCCCATAATATCAGGCCGGCAACATGTATTCCAAAAATGAACGGATCAAATGTATTGATGACCCCTAAAGCTACCCATTTTGATGAAATTGGCCTAAGAGCCTGGGTCCCATAAGCATTGAATATATCCACGAATACATGAAGGAATACGGCTAAAAAGGTCCAAAGCCAAAGATGAAGGTAATTTGCTTCAGGTATGATGGCGAAAAGTGCTCCACTGATTATCAAGGGCCAAAGTAAAACAGCGGGAATGGAATGCGTGATTCCACGGTGATTTCGAATATATACAGCGTTATTCCTTAATTTTAAAACGGTGTCAATGTCTGGAGCTTGTGATCCCAATATCGTACCTGCTATGACTGCACTTGCGGTGACTGGGCTCTGCGCAATGACAGGATCTAATGTGGCAAGACCTCCAAGAGCAATTCCCATGACAAAGTGAGTACCTGTATCCAAAAAACTAACCTCCCTGCCACAATTTGAAAAAAATGATCTTCTCTCATCATACCGTATTTATATAATAACCATCAAATGAATAAAATTTTTACTTATTTCCGTGCCCGTTATAAATAAATGGATATGAACATGCTATTAAAAAAAGAATGACCTATTATAGGTATTCCCATTTTTGATAAGAGTTTAACATCTTTGGAGGAACTGATGTGAAAGAAATAACGATCCCGACAATAGAAAAAATAACAATCGAAGAATTTCAAAAAGATTTGGTTTCCTGGTTTCTCGAAGAACAACGAGAATTGCCATGGAGGAAAAATAAAGATCCATACCGTGTTTGGGTTTCTGAAATAATGTTGCAGCAAACGAGAGTGGATACGGTGATTCCTTATTTCAACCGATTTGTGGAATGGTTCCCAACACTCGAGGATTTTGCCAATGCCGATGAAGAGAAAATCCTAAAAGCATGGGAAGGGCTGGGATATTACTCACGTGTAAGGAATCTGCATAGTGCCGTTCAGGAAGTGAAGGCTTCCTATAATGGAATCGTACCGGATGATCCCGCGGAAATTTCAAAATTGAAAGGTGTCGGCCCTTATACAGCTGGTGCGATTCTTAGTATCGCATACGGCAAGCCTGAGCCAGCCGTTGATGGAAACGTCATGCGTGTTTTATCAAGGATATTGATGATATATGAAGACATAGCAAAGCCAAAGACAAGAAAAACATTCGAAGCTGCCGTCAGAGAGCTGATCGATCATGAACATACCTCTGCCTTCAATCAAGCCTTGATGGAGCTTGGTGCATTAATCTGCACACCAGGTAAGCCTGCCTGCCTATTATGTCCTGTTCAAAGTCATTGTCTAGCATTTGAATCCGGGGTTCAGTCGGAATTGCCGGTGAAAATCCAAAAGAAAAAAACACGGGATGTACCAATTGTAGCTGCCGTTCTAACGAATGAAAAAGGTGAATATTTAATTCATAAGCGAGCATCAGAAGGGTTGCTTGCAAATCTTTGGGAATATCCGAACTTCGAAAACCATTCATCCCTTTTGCATAAGCGGGAATTCTTCGTGAGTCGGTTTCAGGAAATGTATGGCGTCAAACCTGAAATCACTGAATCCCTTGTGAGAATTGAACATGTTTTCTCACATCTCGTTTGGAAAGTGGACACATATATCGGAGCGGTCAAAGAGGCCATCAGTGAAGATACACTAAGAGAACAGCAACTTAAGTGGGTGAGTGAGGCAGAGATGGAGGAGTTGGCATTTCCGGTTTCCCACCAAAAAATGATGAAGGCGTATAAAGAAAAAGAACATATTGAATAAAGGCTTTTTTTGAATATATGGTAATATAAGGGTGTTAGGGGGCGATGGAATGAGGATAGTCATTCAAGCATTCATAGGTTCAATCATCATTCATGCTTTATATTTTGGGAGTATGATAATGGTCGGGTCCATAAAAACGAGCAGATATAAACCGGATATTGAAAATGCATGGGAACAAGTAGGGGCACTCCAGAATGAAACGGTATTCGGTAATGTCCTTTCACCTTCTTTATATTCGTTAACATTTTTGGGGACAGCCCTGATTTGCGCAATGGCTATAACGTCTTATAATAAAATTGTGATTAAAAAAAGGCGCTAGTGAAACGGGGAGTATGAAAGAGGATATCGGCTAAGATATCCTCTTTCTTTTGTTGGTTTTCAAAGTCATATCCGTATAAAATCAATCGTAAAGGGTTTTCGTTCCATGAGTATAATCGGCTTCCTGCCTGTTAAGTCCGCCTCTATTTTCAATTTCTTTGATGATTTCGCTATGGATACTCTGTCCTTCTTGGTTTAAATAAGGTACCATTTGTTGAAGGGAGTGATGAAAATAGGCAAGTTCACTATTTTCCCAATCCGATTTTTTCATCATCGACAACTCTGTCATATCACGTCCAATATACATAACAGTAACACTCCTTAAAAAAATGATTTTTATTACTCGGTGTTTACTCAGAAAGGATGAATAAACGAATGGAACAAAAAGTGGCACTCGTTACAGGTAGCAGTAAAGGTTTAGGCAGAAGCACGGCAATAAAGCTTGCGGAGGAAGGTTACGACCTCGTTATTAATTATGCCCGGAGCAAGTCAAAAGCATTAGAAGTGGCAGCCGAAATTGAAGCGTTGGGGCGTAAAGCCCTTGTAGTTAAGGCAAATGTCGGTGACGTTGCGAAAGTGAAAAGCATGTTTGAGGAAATCGATGCTTATTATGGACGTTTGGATATATTCATCAATAATGCGGCCTCAGGAGTGCAGCGTCCGTTGATGGAGCTGGAGGAATCCCATTGGAACTGGACGATGGACATCAATACAAAAGCCCTTCTTTTCTGTGCACAGGAAGCGGCGAAATTAATGGAGAGGAACGGCGGGGGGAAAATCGTCAGCATCAGTTCGCTAGGATCCATTCGCTATTTGAAAAATTATACAGCTGTTGGAGTTTCCAAAGCTGCGCTTGAAGCCCTGACAAGATATTTAGCGGTCGAATTGGCTGAAAAAAATATTTGTGTCAATGCCGTTTCAGGCGGTGTGATCGATACAGATGCCCTGAAGTCTTTCCCGAATCGGGATGAAATGCTTGCCGAGGCGGCAGAACAGACTCCGGCTGGACGGATGGTCGAGGTGGAAGACATGGTGAATACCATCCTATTTTTAATTTCCGACGGAGCCAGTATGATTCGTGGACAAACCTTAATAGTTGATGGAGGCATTTCATTGCTTGTTTAATGTAACTGGAAAAATTTAAATGTTTTTAGTTGGATAACACTCCTGGATAATGGTTATCTTATTATCGTGGAGGTGATATCAATGGCTAAAAACATGAATAAATCACAAGCAGGTACTGATGTTCAACAAGTGAGACAACAAAACGCTCAATCTCAGCAAGGTCAAGGCCAATTCGGTACAGAATTTGCTTCTGAAACTAACGCTCAAGAAGTGAGACAACAAAACGCGCAGTCTCAGCAAAAAAAAGGTCAAGGTCAAGCACAAGGCCAATTCGGTACAGAGTTTGCTTCTGAAACTAACGTTCAAGAAGTAAAACAACAAAATCAAAAATCTCAAAGCAATAAAAGCCAAGGCTAATCGCCGATGAAAAGCATCCTTCTTTTGAAGGGTGCTTTTTTTTACTTTCATTGGATTCGACAAATGTTTCTTTGTGTTTACATATTATGTCAAAGGAAAAAACGGATAAAAATAGAATATACATACTATAGAAAAAATACAGATTAGGAAGGTGCATTCATGGAGGAATTTAACCGGCTTATAAACAACCAGTTGAAAACGATGGATAAGCTTTTACTTTTACAATCCGAAATCGAAAGATGCCAAGATATAGAGAAGCAACTCCTTGCCCTGGAAGAGGAGAGTGAAGCAGTCACCATTCAGGAAGAGATTCAACTCAAAAAGCAGGAATTGAAAAGTATCCATGATATGTTCGAGAAGCAAACGGAAGAAGTCATCCGTTATTTTCAGCAAGGACAGGCTGCCATACGATGAATAAACGGCTAATTTCTTAGTTAAAATGGGTGGATGGTCAGACTTTTTCGACTTATTTACACATTTTCACTGGGAGATTAGCCACTTTTGTTTTAAATTTATGAATAAATCGCTATAATATAGGAATATAGGGTAAATGGAAAAAAGTATATATTTTTAAATACACACAACAACTGCAAACGGAATAGGGCACAGTACGCTGTCAGGGTGTCTATAGAAAGTAGGGAGAGATAAATGGGGATTGTTCCTGCCGAAGGAGGAAAAATCCAAATCCATAGCTATAAACATAATGGACATATCCATCGTATCTGGGAAGAGACGACCGTTTTAAAAGGGACCCAAAATCTGGTGATAGCAGCGAATGACCGTACTATGGTAACGGAATCAGATGGAAGGACCTGGATTACGAGAGAGCCGGCGATTTGCTATTTTCATTCAAAGTATTGGTTTAATGTTATTGGTATGTTGAGAGAGGACGGGGTTTATTACTATTGCAATATCAGTTCGCCGTTCACATACGAATCGGGAGCATTGAAATACATTGACTATGACCTGGACATTAAAGTATTCCCAGATATGACGTTTAATTTGCTGGATGAGGATGAATATGAAAGGCATCGGAAAGAAATGAATTACCCGGATGCCATCGATTCAATATTGAAACAGAACGTAGACTATTTGATTTATATGATACGCCAGCGAAAAGGACCATTCTCCGCAGAGTTTATTGATAGTTGGTATGAACGCTTTTTAACCTATCGATGATAGAAAAGGCCTGCTGCATAATTGGCAGGCTTTTTCATTATGTATCGTGCCTACACATCTGATTCAATCTTTCAAGAATGCAGGAACCATTAAACCTCCTATATATGTTTATGAAAGGTAGTGAATGAAATCCTTTTGATAGTTAATCATCGAAAAGGAAAATATAATTGAATGGTGCATTTAAGAAATAAGATTCCAAATGGACTGTTATGGACTTTTTTTATCATTTGGATTTAATGATTCAGAAAAGGAGGAAATCCGTGGGGAGCATTAAGAGATATTTGCAATTCGTCAAACCATATAAATGGCAGATAATCGGGACGGTACTGATTGGATTGCTAAAGTTCGCGATTCCGCTTTTGCTTCCATTGCTCAGTAAGTATATTGTGGATGACATCATCGGAAATGGTGACCTGTCCAAAGCCGTGAAGTCCGAACGCCTTTTATGGGCAATGGCCATCATGATATTCATTTTCGTTGCAGTCAGACCGCCGATTGAGTATTACCGTCAATATTTCGCTCAATGGACCGGAACGAAAATCTTATATGATATTCGTAATGATTTATTTACTCATATACAGAAACTGAGTTTTAAATATTATTCCAATACAAGAGTGGGCGAGGTCATTTCAAGGATGATCACGGATGTGGAACAAACGAAGAACTTTGTCATCACGGGTCTGATGAACCTTTGGCTCGATATCGCAACGATCATCATAGTGATAGTCATCATGTTTACGATGGACGTGAAGCTAACCATTGTATCCATCATCATGCTTCCATTTTACGCATTTTCGATCAAGCATTTCTTCGGTAAGCTGAGAACCTATACAAGGATTCGGTCCCAAGCGTTGGCGGATGTACAGAGTCACCTACATGAACGGGTTTCAGGGATGTCGGTCATCAAAAGCTTTGCGATAGAGGACAGGGAACAGGAATTGTTTGCGAAGCAGAACAAGAATTTCCTCGATAAGGCCCTAAAGCATACGAGCTGGAATGCTAAGTCATTTGCTGTCGTGAATACGATCACGGATATTGCCCCCCTGCTCGTTATAGGATTTGCCGGTTATCAGGTCATTCATGACCAATTGTCACTGGGTACCATGGTTGCTTTCGTCGGTTTCATAGACCGGCTATATAATCCCCTCAGACGTTTAGTTAACTCTTCGACGACAATGACCCAGACATTGGCGTCCATGGACAGGGTTTTTGAGTTTGTGGATGAGAAGTATGATATCGATGACGAACCAGGGGCGAAAGAGTTGAAGCATGTGGATGGCGGTATAACCTTTCAGGATGTATCGTTTTCTTATGACGAGAAAGAGGCACCCGTTTTAAAACATATCAATTTGGATGTTAAACCAGGGGAAACCATTGCACTTGTCGGGATGAGCGGAGGCGGGAAATCCTCGATTGTCAGTTTGATTTCCCGTTTCTATGATGTGACGGAGGGAAGGGTATTATTGGATGGGACGGATATCCGTAAATATCAAGTCCGCAGCCTAAGAGATAAAATAGGAATGGTTCTACAGGATAATATCTTATTTAGTGAATCGGTTAAGGCCAATATCCTTATGGGACGGCCTGATGCAAGTGATGAAGAAGTATTTGAAGCGGCAAAGGCGGCGAATGCTCATGACTTCATCATGGGTCTAAAAGAAGGATATGAAACGAAAGTCGGGGAGCGGGGAGTTAAATTATCCGGAGGCCAAAAACAACGGGTGGCCATTGCGAGGGTATTTTTGAAAAACCCGCCAATCCTTGTTCTCGACGAAGCCACATCGGCATTGGATTTGGAAAGTGAACACTATATCCAGGAGGCGCTGGATATTTTGGCGAAAAACCGGACCACCATCATCGTGGCCCACCGGTTATCGACCATCACCCATGCCGATCGGATCGTTCATATCGATAATGGGGAAATTACGGAAATGGGAACACACGAAGAACTCATGAAAAAGCAAGGGCATTATTACAACCTATTTCAAGTGCAACAATTGGATGCTTAAGGAGAAAAGGAAAAACAATATATAAAAGAAGACCATTCCGCTAACGGGAATGGTCTTTCTTATTCTTATCCGAACCGGTGGATAATGTTATGAAATCCTTTTTTCATGCAGCGTTTTTTTTCTGTCAGGAAGAAATCGCGGCAGATGCTTTATTCCCTCAGGCAAGGCGATGCCGACGATGATCAAGCACATTCCGAACCATTGCAGTGACGTAACCTGTTCATTCAAGAAGATGACGGAAACGACCATCGCTGAAGGAAGCTCTGCTGCACAAAGAATCGTTCCAAGCCCGACACCCACTTTCGGCAAACTGACAGCAAAGAAAAAGAAAGGAACTAAAACACCCAATGTGCCGAGCAGCAGACCGTAGTACCATAGGTTCGTTTGGACAAGATTCGTCACAAGTGTGACGGGGTTAGTCGTGAATACAGCAGTCAGCATGGCACCCGTTGCAATGAAAAACAACCGTTTCATTGAAGATTCCCCAACTGCGAATTGAGAGTTGCAGTACATATACAGTGCAAAGAGCAACGCAGACAATAATCCAAACAATACGCCTTTCAGGCTTAGACCGGATAGTGACTGACCAAAGATCGCCCCCGCCAATAATGTACCGATGAAGAGAACGAAGATGGCAATGAGTTTATTTTTATCGGGGCGTCTTTTATTTAAGAAACTTTCTATAAGGACGCCAATCCAGGTAAATTGAAATAAAAAGACAACGGCAATCGAAGCGGGAAGCTCGGATACGGAAACGGCATAGGCCTTTCCGACGAAAGTGGACATCATGCCCGTGATTAATAGTAATCCGGCACTCTTCCATGAAACTTTATATTTAAACGAAAAAAGAAATAACACGGAGACAATCAGCCAACCGACGAGGTATTGACTGCCGACCAGTTCCCCGGAAGAATGGCCATCCATGAATCCAAATTTGATCATCGTGGATAATGTGCCATATGAGATCGAACCGATTAAGACCATTATGGAATACTTCAAAAGTTGCATGTTTTTCCCCCCTGAAAAAATAAAAATCGCCACCTGCCAAAAAGGCAAGTGACGAACGAAAAAAGGAAATCCTTTTAAAATTCCGTCTCTCAACAAAAGTTGAGTTTAAAAAAATGTTTGTGTTGCATTACCTTAGCTTAAAGTCTTTGTGAATAGTTGTCAACCAGAAAAATAAGTTAAACCAGCAGTCGATCTTTAAGCTAAAGGCGGCGGCGGAGGTCGGAAATGTTCCTTTCATACATAGTAATTGAAAACCCAAAAAGAGGCGAATAGCCTAATGGGGGGATGTGTTTCAGTCACGATTTTCCTGGAAGTCTTCCAAAGTACCACGATATTCCGCGTCTTTCATTTTGCGAAGATTAGGCTTTTTTTCTGCAGTTGGCTCATCATTTGGCTTTTGATTGTGAAGCTTGGAAAGAGCCAAACGATAATCCTGATCTTTCATTTTCAATTCATCATTGTCTGTTGGGGAGATGATTTCGGTAACGGAATCATCTGCCGAAGAGATAGAGGACTCTTCCAATGAGTTCTCTTCCTCGACACCCGGCGGCTTATCTTCAGGTGATAGGGCTTTGATATTGAATGTGATCAAGCCCGTAACCGCTATTATGGCAACGATGATAATTAGAATTATGCCCATTGAATCAAGCCTCCTAGAGCTCGTTTATGAATGAACGTGTGACATGGGCTACCCGTTTTCCTAATGCTTCTCCAAGCTGCAAGTCATTTTTGGTGATGTTGTCATCTACACCGGGCGGACAGCTTATCCCTACTCCATAGTAGGAACCGTATAAGGCGTTTTCCGGAACAGTGCCGGGTAAGCCCACAATGATCATGCCTTGATGAAGCATTGGTGTGATTAAGTTCAGCATGGTAGCCTCGAGTCCGCCGTGTACGGTGGCCGTCGTACAGAATACTGCCCCCACTTTATTGATCAGCGCACCCTCCGCCCATAGATAACCAAGTTTATCAATCCATGTTTTCAAACTCGAACTGATGGTGCCGAAATGACCGGGACAGCCCCAAATGATTGCATCCATTTCCTGAAGCTTATAAACATCCGCCTCGTTAACATGGTCAATGAGAACCTCAGCCCCAGGAACCGAAGAGGCTCCTTGAGCTATTGATTCGGCAAGTGCTTTCGTATGGTTGCCTTCACTGTCGTAAACAACATAGATCTTCATTTTTATTCCCCCATTTAGTTAAACCGATTTTTTTACTGGTGAAGGAAGCAAAGGTACATCCAAATGTTCCTGTTTAGCTTTTTTCATTGCTTTGTCCTTCCGAACGTCACGCAAAAACAGTGAGAGAACGATACCGGCAATTGCGAAGCCTGTTGCCCAAAAGAATGCATCATTGATTCCCATTACATTTGCTTGGCCCTGGATTTGGGAAGAAATCAGCGACATGGCAGTTTCCTGTGCCTGTTCACTAGTTTGATTCATCGAACTCATGATGGATTGGACGATTGTTTGGTAATTCTGAACAAAACCGGGATCACTCGTACTCATTTCCGTTCCTAAAGCAGTTCCATGGAATGAAGCACGGGTAGTATAAATGGTCGTCACGAAACTCGTACCAATGGCTCCGGTAACTTGTTTCAGCGTATTGCTCATTGCCGTACCATGGGTATTCAAATGCTTAGGAAGCTGGTTCATCCCAGCTGTCATGATCGGCATCATCAGTAAAGACATTCCTAGTGCACGGATGGCATAGATGATGACCAAAGTCGAATAGGACGTTTCCGTAGTCAAATTAGCAAATTCGAAGGTTGTGACTGCAGTGATCGCTAAACCAAAAAGTGCTAATGGACGAGGACCGATTTTGTCAAATAATGCTCCTGAAATGGGCGACATCACCATCATCACAAGTGCTCCGGGTAACATCAATAGACCGGATTGAACTGGTGTGAAGCCTCTTAAGGTCTGCAAATATATTGGCAATAAGAATATCCCGGTGAACATGGCCACTGTGACGATGGCGGAAATGATATTCGATAATACGAACATGTCATACTTGAATACACGGAAGTCGAGCATAGGAGTTTCCGATTTTAGCTGTTGAACCACAAATAGGGTCAATAGGGTCAGCCCGATGATGATCGTTCCCAGAACGAGTGAATCCGTCCAGCCTTTGGATCCTGCTTCACTGACACCGTATAGTAATGATGCAACACCTAGCAAGGATAAAGAGGCGCCCAATAAATCCAATTTGATTTTCTTTGGTTCTGCTACATTATGCATGCTTAGAAGGGCAAGTATTATTACGATAATGCCTAATGGCACCATTGCGTAGAACATCACCCGCCAGCTATATTCCTGAATGACCCAACCTGATAAAGTCGGGCCGATGGCAGGGGCAAACATAATGGCAAGTCCGAATATCCCCATTCCTTTCCCGCGCATTTCCGGAGGGAAGATGAAAAGGATAATCGTCATGACCAATGGCTGGAGAATCCCGCCGCCAGCCGCCTGGATCAGCCGGCCTGTAAGGATGACGGGGAAATTAGGTGCAATCCCGCAGATGAATGTCCCGACAGTGAATAGAAACATGGCAGCAAGGAATAAAACCCGCGTGCCAAACCGTTCTATTAAGAAAGCGGACAGTGGGATCAAGGCACCGTTCACGAGCATGAATCCAGTTGATAACCATTGAATCGTAGTCGCAGCTACATTGAATTCTGCCATCATCCTCGGCATGGCGACACTAAGCAGAGTTTGATTCAAAATGACCATGAACAAACCTAGCATTAAGATAATTAACATGGGGGCAAACTGTTTCATTCCCTTGTTTTCATTTACTGAGATGGTTTGAGAAGCCATTTATTGAAAAGCCTCCTTTCTGTATAACTGTGTAGCTGGTTTATTTAGTTGAAATTTTCACTTCTGCGTTCATTCCAGGCAGAACTTTATCGGATGGTGCTTTAATGGAGATTTTAACTGGTACTTTTTGAGTGACTTTCGTATAGTTCCCGCTGCTGTTTTGATTGCCCATCACTGAAAAGACAGACGTTGTGGCATAACCGATCTGTTCCAATGTACCTTCGAAAACAGTATCGGGATCTCCATCGATGATAATATCGACGCTGTCACCTTTTTCGATATCCTTCAATTTATTTTCCTCAATATTAGCCGTTATGGACAGGTCATCCATATTGATGGTCTGAGCAAGCGTTTGACCCGCTTGAACAAGCTGCTCATCATGCACTTGTGTTTTAACGATTGTACCTTGTGCTGCGGTTTTTACTGCTTCTTTTCCATCTAAAGTGGTTACATTGGCAACTTGGTCATTCTTACTTACACTGTCTCCTTCGTGCAAGTCCCAATCCGCTAATTTACCGGCAGCGGGGGCAACGATGGTATATAGTTCTCCCGACACTTTCGCTTCATCCGTTTTAATGAAATTCGTGCTTTCATAATAGTAATAAGCCCCACCGGCTAATACCGCTACTATAATAACCAAACCAATGACATTGATTAAAACTAAACGTCCTCTATTCACTTGTTTCGCCTCCAAAAATATTGATGATGTATTCCCTTTGATTAACGTTCATTAGCCAGAAATGATATCGCC
This sequence comes from Peribacillus sp. NPDC058002, assembly GCF_042886655.1. Lineage (NCBI taxonomy): Bacteria > Bacillati > Bacillota > Bacilli > Caryophanales > Bacillaceae > Peribacillus > Peribacillus sp. NPDC058002. Next base: position 33,825 of record NZ_JBHVQU010000012.1, read on the forward strand.
TCCTATTCTTATGTTTATTTATTAATTTTAATAAATATTAATTTTTGTAAGTATTAATATTATAAGTAAAGAGTTTACCAGTTTAATTATTTTTTGTCATGTAAAATATTCTGAATAATAATGGGAAATAAATACAGTTGAATAGTAAAAATTTGAATTTTTTTTAGTTTTAAGGATATATGGAAAGTAAATTTGACAATGGAATGGCATTTAATTAAATTTAAGAGGTAGGATTGTCCTATATAAGGAGTGAGAAGGCTGGAATTCAAATGGGAAGTAACTAATAGTATAGAAATGCAGATTTTTCGGATTAGGAAGAAGCTTAGGGCCATCGTAGCAAAAAATCTTCAGCCTTATGGATTAACGTCGCCTCAGTTTTTCATATTATTGATTTTGAAAAAAGAGGGGTCGATCAAATCGACCAAGCTGGCTGACTTCTTAACAGTAAAGCCAAGTGCGATTACCGTATTTGTAGATAAGCTCGTCGAAATGGATTATGTGAAACGGCAGCCCTCTGAAAAGGATCGCAGGGTCATCAATCTTGAATTGAAAGAGGCAGGGGAAGCTATTTTGGGGAGAGTCCTTGCGGATCATAACCAATTGATGGGCAAGAACTTCAACTCATTCTCAGAAGATGAGCTGCAGGATCTTTTGCATAAATTGGATACGATTGAAAAGGCTGCTGATAAGAACCTTTTGGATAATTGAATGAGGGGCCTGCTCGAAATAGAGACGAAAAAAGACGGTTCCCGGGAACCGTCTTTTTTTAATCTTCTACATACTGGACAGATAATTCGTTATCTTCCTTATGGAAGGACTGGAAGCTGACGATCAGCTTTTCAAGATGTTCCAATTGTTCGTCATATTCTATGACTGCGGAAATCAATGGTACAAGGCGGGCAGAGAGATGGCCCAGATTATCATGCATTTCGTCCACTTGATTTTGCTGTTCGAAAAAGTGGGCGAGCAGCTCTTTACGACTTAGACAATCCTGGTCCCAATCTTCAATTTCGTCGATGGCCTTGATTTTTTCGATATGCAGTAATATCAACTGTTCATGCTTGCGGATCAAGGAATCAAGCTGCTGTAAGATGCTCCGTTGGAAATCTTCAGGCATTTGATATACTTCATTCTCGAATTTATGGACTCTCTTCAAGGTTTCAAACGCTTTTTTTGTCGTTATGATCATCTGACGATAAACGACAAGCTTTCTTGCTTTAGCCACACTGTTCTTCTTGAAATATTCCCGTTCCTCTTTGTACATGGAATAGATCTGTTCCAGATCGAGTAACTCCGCCTTCAATCGGCTGATGTCTTTTTTCAATAAAGTGTGTTCTGTAGCGTGCCTTGTGCTGATTCTGATCCATTTCAAGATGTCTTCCGTTACATCTGTAATGCGTGCATAAAGCTTTGCTTCGTACTTTGGAGGAATGAAAACCAGATTCACGATGAACGAAGAAATGATACCAAGCAAAACGGATGAGAGACGAATAAAGGCAAAATTCAGGAATTCCCCGTCATGGCTTTCCATGATGGCAATGGCCGTCACGATAGAAAGGACAATCGTTTTATCCATTTTCAGTTTTAAATTGATGGTTATGACAACCATTACGGCAAGACCGATTATAAAAATATCATTTCCGAACAACAAAACAAAGGAGACAGCAACCAATGCTCCGATGATATTTCCTTGAATTTGCTCCAACACCGTTTGATATGAACGGTAAATGGTCGGCTGTATTGCAAAAATTGCAGCAATCCCAGAAAGGACAGGAGCAGGAAGATTAAGCAGTTCCGATAGATAAAGCGCTAAAACAATTGCTATTCCTGTTTTGAGAATGCGGGCACCAAACTTCATATATGGGTTAATCCTTTCTTTGTGTTGTAATGGAACGTGGTACGAAAAGACTCTATTTATATATAGACTTTTGCCTAAAGTTGTATTCTAACTTATTTGTTAGTACTTTACACTAAAAAAAGAAGATGTAAACAAAAAGTAATATACAGGATTTTCCTAAGGGTTGCTAAAATCAAGTTTAATATATAAAGAAACGATAGGCAATTTCTTGAGCCTTTCAACTATGTTTTCCATCGTTTAAAGACTATCCCAGAGGTATATGACTGGAAAAGGCTGATGCTCGAATTGAAGAGCACCAGCCTTTTTTATATACTTTTGGCATCACTCCGTGGATACGGCAGGATCCGCCTGTTCTTTAACTGGAACGACCTGAAGGAAGTGCTCCCCAGGATTTTGAAGCAGTGTCTCTAAAAAGGCCGCTTCTTCGGGTTGACCATGATCCTTCAAGAGGGCCGTGTATTTGCCCAGAAGTTCGGCCACATCCTGCAGGCCTTTTTCGGATAGGGGCTCAATGGAAATCTTTGCCCCTTTCGCAACCCGCTTCTTAATGACCTCTTTGGTTAATCCGGATTCGGGCTGTTGCCGTAAATAAACGACACCGCCTGTCATCCCTGCGCAAATCCATGGACCGGGATCACCCAGAACTAAACCTCTTCCATTTGTCATGTATTCAAAAGCGAATCCCTTAATATTGGAAGTTACCGCAATATTACCGTTTTCCTTTTCAGGAAGCGGTTGTTTTAATAATCCCCCAATGATCATATCCGCTCCGGAAAGCCGGATTCCCGCCCTGGCATCGGCATCGCCTTGGGCAATGAGGAGACCATGCTGTGCACCGTAACCAAAGCCCTTACCAACGGAGCCATTGTAGAACTTCCCATCTTTTCCTGGAGATTTAAAGATGGCAATATTACCGCCAATCGATGTTTTGCCAATGCCATCCTGGGCACCGCCATTCACGCTGATTGAAATTCCCTCCGTATTGTATGCCCCAAGTCCATTGCCCGGGATGGAACCATCCTGGTAGGATAGGTGAACGGGAGGAAGTTTTTTGTATGATCCATCCAATCTGCCCCTAACGCGGTGACAGGACACCCTGCTGCCGAGTACACGCTGCTCGGAAGTGATCGAGTTATAGCTGCGGGATTGCTGCAGATCATCTACATGCGAATCAAGATATTCAGCGCCAACGGCTACCTGCATGGAGCCTTCATTCAAATATGCCGCCGTTTCTTTATGGGAGAACGGAGTAATATCCAGGTTTTTTAATAAATAGGTTAAATCCAATGATTGTTGACCTTTAACTTGCTGGAGCAAATCGGAACGTCCGACGATTTCCTGAAGATTCTTCACCCCAAGTGATCCGGTCAAAGATTTAAGTTCTTTTGCAAATGCACTGAACATATTCGTTAATCCTTGAACGGCTAAATCGAATTTTCGTGGAACAAAACGGCGCAGCCCATGTTCTTTCGCCTGCGCTTCCGATTCAATTTGGGTGGCGATTCCCACATGGCAAGTATCAAGGTGACATCCGCGGCACGTTGTACAGCCGACGGCAATCATCGAAAGGGTACCAAAACCTACACGGTTTGCACCAAGGAGCATTACCTTTAATACATCCATTGAGCTTTTTAGCCCACCGTCAGCCCAAATTTCAACATTCTGTCGGATACCTGACTCAAGCAGCGCATTATGGGCCGCTTTCACACCAATTTCAACTGGTAGACCGACATGTGCGAGTGCATGGATCCTGGCAGCACCCGTTCCGCCATCAAAACCGGACAGCGTTATGATATCGGCCCCCGCTTTTGCGACGCCGACAGCAATCGTGCCGATGTTTGGAACGACTGGTACTTTGACAGCAACTTTCGCTTTGTCATTTGCCGTTTTTAGCTCATGGATCATTTGGGCCAAATCTTCAATTGAGTATATATCATGGTTATTGGAAGGGGAGATCAAATCGGAACCGATTGTTGCATTTCGGGCTTCCGCGATTTTCGCTGTGACCTTGGAACCGGGAAGGTGACCGCCTTCACCAGGTTTTGCCCCTTGCCCAATTTTAATTTCCAATAGATTTGAAGAGTTCAAGAGTTCTGCATTGACACCGAAACGGCCGGAAGCTATTTGCTGGCCGCGGGATTTCGGGTACTTGCCCAGCATATCCTTTATTTCCCCGCCTTCACCATTCATGCTGATCATGCCTAACCTCTCGGCAGCTTCCGCATAGGCACGGAAGGCAATCTCATTTTGTGATCCAAAGGACATGGATGCTATGACGAACGGCAATTCCTGTTCGCCGACCGAAAGACTGACTTCTTCAGAAGGGATGGAAACATCTGAAGTTTTTAATGATGTCAAGTGGCGGATCGTCGTAGGATTGGATTCTTCCTGTTCGGTGATCTTCTCGCGATAAGCATCATACTCCCCGGTTGAAGCAACTTCCCCGATAGACTTCCAAATCCTGGGGAACAGATGGAAGGTCTTACCCATACGTTCTTTTTCATTGGCGTAATCTTCCGCCCGCTGAATGGCATCTGCCTTGATTTTATCAAAATTATAGTCCAGATCATTCGATCCGAAGAAGTTAGCCACATTTAAATATTCCGCGATTTCCTCATGTAAACCGATGCTTGAGAAAAGTCTTCCATAGCCGCGCAGCTCATGAATGCCAATGGTGGAGATGACTTTCTCAAGCCCTTTCGTCAAGGAGTTATATAGATTGGTAACCCCCTTGATGTCATCTGAAGATAAAGAAAGGAACATATAATAGGGGCTGATTAAGTTGGCCCCTAGACCATAAGAAACGATGATATCATGCAGTGACCTTAACGATGCTGAACGTAAAAGGATGGAACAATCACGGCGCTTGCCTGTGCGGACCAATGCTTGGTCGACGGCTGAAGTGACAAGGTGGGGATCAAGCCAAAGGTTGCCGTTTTGATGGGCAAGGGCATCATCCAGAACAAGCAGCGTTTTTCCTTCATCCACTGCATTGACACTTTCATCCGTTATCCTGGTCAAGGCATCTTTGATGTTTTCATCCTCTTTGAACGTGCTTGAAATGAAGTGCACGAGTTTTTGATCTTGGTAATATTTAATGAACTGATCATAGCTTGGCTGCGATACGATTGACGAGCACTCATAACCCGTTGACCCTTCAATCAATAAAGGAGTCAGCAGCTCCGTGACATTTCCTGCCTTATTCGCTTCGAATAGGGAAGGACGTTTTCCGATGATGGTTCTTGTTGAGAAGTGCTCGGTTTCCCGGTCACGGTCGATCGCTGGGTTAGTTACAACGGCCACACTTTCCTTGATGAAATCAGCGATGTTGGTCCTTTGGGGATTAAGTGCTGCCAGTGGCGCATCGTGACCAAGTGAACGAATGGGCTCAGCGCCTTTTTCGGCCATCTGTTCCACTAATTGTACATGCTCCCTTTCCCACCCAAAGGCTTTATATTGACCATTATGAATGGCTTGCGTGTTTGTCATGGAGGTAACCTTTTCAAAAACTTGGGACTGTAAGCGGACTCGGTCATTGGAAAGGACAAAACGATCATTGAAGAGTTCAAATACTTTATCCTGGTAATCCTTGTATGTGTACAATTCAATACGGTCGCCGTTCCATTTCAAACCGATTTTTTCCCCAGGACCCATCGGTTTCGGATCTCCGGTATATTCACTGGAAGGGATGATTCCCGGTTCGGAAGTGAACATATAGGATGATTCCGTTTCTATATTCCATAGTGGGCGCAAGCCTAAAGAGTCGACAGAGAACACGGCTTCATCGCCGAAACGGGAGATGATGCCTGCCGGACCTTGTGCAAAATGACCCCATGCTTCCCTTAAATACGTATATAAGTCTTGTAAATGCTCTGGATACTCCTTGATTTCGTTGATGATTGGCGGGAACATAAGATCGACAGCTTCAAATAAAGAGTAGCCATGACGGCAGATGAAAGTCTCGATCGTCTTGTTTAAATCCTGTGAGTCGCTTCCATCTTTAGCGATGGGAACTCCAATCATTTTCGCTTCATCACGCAATTTGGCGATGGTATTGATTTCGCCATTATGACCAAGTACACTGAAAGGCTGGACCCGGAAGAAGCTTGAGAGGGTATTAGTTGAAAAACGATTATGTCCCAGTGTCATGGTGGAGGCAGCCAAAGGGTCAGCAAGATCAAGATAATAGGCAGGGAGCGTATCCCCCGCGCCCATCACTTTGTATACCGCATGATGCTGGCTTAAAGATGCAACATGGATGAAATCACTTTTTTCGATGTCGGAAGTCAGCTCAAAAAGAACATTTGAAAGCTCCTGGTCATTATTGATGGTGGAGGTACAGGCAAATTGCCAGAACACTGGGTCTTCTTGAATGGCAATCGGTCCCAATGCCTCGGAACGGTAGGCTTTATCCGTTTCGAATATCAATGAGAGACCATGCTGGAGCAGTTTCTCCTTGACTTCGATTTTTAAGTCGTTAGCTTCTGTTTTTTTGCTTAAAAATAAGTGGGCGACTATGAAGGAATCTTGATCGACGATGCTTGAATCGACATTTACCGCTTCAAGCTTCTTTTTCCAAAGAGCCCGGGGAATATCGATATGGATGCCGGCGCCATCGCCCTCACCATTGATGAAGCCACAGCGATGGTTCATTTTAACCAGGGCGTCGATACAGGCAAAGATGTTTTCGTTAGTAGGGATTTTCTTTTTTTCGATGCAGGAAACGATACCGCAGGCATCATGTTCTTCCTTGTGAAATTCCTTGAATGTAGCAGGTGTCCATTGTTGGGCCATAAATGTGGCATGAATAAGGTTACCCTTATTCTCTGCCTTTCACCTCCTGTAGCATGTGTTTAGTGGGGGAAATATTAGTAAACCCGAACAATAGTCCAAGTTTTGATAGATTGAAAGAAAGTGTATAAATGTATCCATATCATATCATTTAAATATTCAGAAATCAATTTTTTATACAATGGGATGGATGCTGTGATTGATGGGATTTAGGTGGAAAGTGGCCTAAAATGCCAATATTAAAGATTTATTACATGGAAATAAGAAACCCCCAAGATAGATGTACATCCTGAGGGTGTATAAAAAATGAATAATTATGCTGATTCGATTTATTATATTAGGTTTTTGAATGCATGTTCAACCGCTTTTAGAGTATAAGCGATATCGTCATCCGTGTGAGCAATTGTCAAGAACCAGGCTTCGTATTTTGACGGTGCCAAATTGATTCCCTGGTTGAGCATGAGTTTGAAGAACTTAGCGAACATTTCGCCATCCGTATTTTCCGCCTGCTCATAGTTTTCAATTTTTTCTGTCGTGAAATAAATCGTCAGCGCTCCTTTAAGGCGGTTGATGGTGATCGGTACATTATATTGGCGAGCCGCTTTCAGGATGCCTTCTTCAAGGATTTTCCCCAGCCGGTCAAGCTCGTCATACAGCCCGTCTTCTTTAAGCACTTCTAAGCAAGCGATCCCGGAAAGCATGGAAGCTGGATTTCCTGCCATTGTACCCGCTTGATAGGCTGGTCCCAGCGGGGCGACAGAATCCATGATTTCTTTTTTACCGCCATAGGCTCCAATAGGAAGCCCGCCCCCGATGATTTTTCCGAGCGCGGTCAAATCGGGTTGAATTCCCAAGTAGTCCTGTGCCCCTCCATACATGAAGCGGAATGCTGTGATGACCTCGTCGAAAATTACGAGTGATCCGGCTTCGTGAGATAATGAAATGACTTCTTCCAAGAAGCCAGGGCTTGGTTCCACGATTCCGAAGTTGCCGACGATCGGTTCAACCAGAACGCCAGCAATTTCATTGCCCCATTTATCCAGTGCTTCTTTAAATGACTTGATATCATTGAAAGGTACCGTGATGACTTCTTGTGCGATGCTTTTTGGAACGCCGGCAGAGTCCGGTGTACCTAAAGTGGACGGGCCGGAACCTGCAGCGACGAGAACAAGGTCGGAGTGTCCGTGGTAACAGCCTGCAAACTTGATGATCTTATCCCGTCCTGTGTAAGCGCGGGCAACGCGGATGGTGGACATGACGGACTCGGTTCCTGAATTGGTGAAGCGGACTTTATCCATGGATGGTATGGCTTCTTTCAACATTTTGGCAAACTTGACTTCATGTTTTGTCGGAGTGCCGTATAAAACGCCCGTTTCTGCAGCTTTAACGATAGCCTCCGTAATATGTGGATGCGCATGACCTGTGATGATCGGGCCATATGCAGCTAAATAATCGATATATTTATTGCCGTCAACATCCCAGAAATAAGCACCCTTGGCATGATCCATCGCAACAGGTGAACCGCCTCCTACAGCTTTGTAAGAACGGGATGGACTGTTAACCCCGCCAACGATATGTTCCAATGCCTCTTTATGTAAAAGCTCCGAATTACTAAAATCCAATCTTAAAACCTCCTAAAAAATATAAACATATTTCCTCTTAATCATAGCACTTTTCCGTCCGTAAATCTGGGTCGAAGGCTAGGAAATGTGATTCGTCCCCTCATGGAAGCACTGCACCCCTAGAACATCAGGATTCAGGGACTTCATTTTGTTTGCGAAATGGGGGAGGATCCTAAAAATCCGGTTATGAAAGTAAGGATGGCCAAGATGGTTTCTGGGTTTTCGATGTCGAATGATTGACGGTTCATTTCGCCCTGGGCGTGGTAATAGATTAGTTGGCCGGTCCCTTTCTCTTCATTAATGCAAAGATGGAAACTGATGGGGGTGCTTTCAATCGACCCGCTGGAATCCCTTTGGATGACCTGGCATAATAATTCCCCGTACTCATCTTCATAAAGGAAGTCATATCGAAGGTCGAAAACGACCTTTTCAATTTGTGATAGTAATAATTTTTTGATATTCATAGCATACTCGTCTCCTTTATATATGTGTCTGATACAACGATCTTTTCGCCCTGAAAATGGTATTGGGCATCCAAGCATTTTTATTGTCTAAAAAGGGTAGGTTGGATAAACTAATTCATTAGGACAAGAGATTACGGAGGATGTAACAGGATGAGTGATGCAATTCAAGTGAAACAGCTTCGGAAGGAATTTAAGTCGGCATCAAGCCGTACAGGGTTAAAGGGGGCCTTCCGGGATTTACTTACCAGAAATTATAAAATCGTCCCTGCCGTCAATGATATCAATTTTACTGTAAAAAAGGGTGAGATGGTAGCTTATATCGGGGAAAATGGTGCAGGGAAATCGACCACGATCAAAATGCTGACAGGTATTTTGGAACCGACAGCAGGTGAAATCACGGTCAATGGAATGAATCCACATAAAGAAAGGGAAAAGTTCACTCAGACAATCGGAGTCGTATTCGGTCAGCGCTCACAGCTTTGGTGGGATATTGCAGTTCAAGAATCCTTTAGGCTGCTAAAAAAGGTCTATAAGGTAACGGATGAACAATATAACGATCATATGGAACATGTCATCAAGACGCTCGATATCGGACCTTTGCTGGACAAGCCAGTGCGTAAGCTCTCACTTGGTCAGCGAATGCGCTGCGAGCTTGCGGCAGCATTGATCCACAATCCGCCTTTGCTGTTCTTGGATGAGCCGACGATTGGACTTGATGTACTCGTGAAAATGAAGATTCGTGAGTTCCTGAAAGAAATAAATGAGAAATATAATACGACGATCCTTTTGACAACCCATGATTTAGGTGACATTGAAGCATTATGTGAGCGCGTAATCATGCTTGATGAAGGACAGATCATTTATGATGGGGAATTACAGAGTTTGAAAGATAACTGGGCTGAGGAAAAACAGATCCATTTTCAATTCATCGAGCCGATCGCATTGAAGGAATTGCAATCATTGGCGCTCCCATTTACTGCTAACTGGGTTTATGATGAGAAAGATCAAACATACATTGCCTTATTGAAAGAAGAAAATGATCATATTTCACAGCTTGTTTCGGCTGTTGTATCTCATTTTAAAATAAAGGACATCAAAATCCATGAAACGTCCATTGAAGAGATTGTTCGCAACATTTACGAAGAAGGCACTGTCTGACTCTCTTATCATTAAGAAACAACGTGTCTATCAAGAAGGGGGAGGGCCATGGGAAAGTATCTTGCAATGATCCGCATGCGTTTTTTGATGATGCTTGCGTATCGAACGGATTATTATACCGGCATTTTAATTTATAGCATCAATATCGGTGCCTATTATTTCTTATGGAATGCGATATATGGAGAGAAAAGCTCCATCGAAGGACTATCAAGTATGCAGATGACAACCTATGTCGCGGTTGCATGGATGGCGCGCGCTTTTTATTTCAATAATATTGACCGCGAAATCGCCACTGAAATTAAAGACGGCAAGGTAGCCATTGAAATGATCCGGCCGTATAACTATTTAGGCATGAAAACGATGCAAGGACTTGGGGAAGGGATATTCCGTTTCTTCTTCTTCTCGATTCCAGGAATGCTGCTGGTAGCTTTCATTTTTCCTATCGAATTGCCGCACGAGCCGGCTACATGGGGGATGTTCGGCATTTCCTTGCTGTTCAGTTTCATCATCAATACACAAATTAACTTATTGACGGGAATCACTACCTTTTTCTTATATAATAATGCCGGATTGATCCGGGCTAAAAGGGTTATCATTGATTTATTTTCCGGTCTGCTGCTGCCCATCAGTTTCTATCCGGTATGGGCGCAGGAAGTGATGAAATATCTACCCTTTCAAGGGATCAGCTATGTACCAAGCATGATTTTTACGAACGGGTACAGTTCAGGCGAAATTGCCATGGCGCTTTTACAACAGTTAATTTGGTGCATCATTCTCATAATACCGATTCAGCTTTTATGGATAGTCGCAAAAAAACAGCTGATTATTCAAGGAGGTTGACGGGATGTTTTATGTATCGATGTTTTTTCAATATGTGAGTCAATATATGAAAACCAGATTGCAATATAGAGCCGATTTCTTCATGGAAATCCTATCTGACCTGCTGAATCAGGTCGTGAATCTGGTATTTATCTTAGTCGTTTTTGGGCATACCCAATTTTTAAACGGCTGGAGCCGTGAAGAAATCATATTCATTTATGGATTCTTCCTCATCCCGTTTGCCCTTTTTTCTGCCTTTTTCAACATCTGGGATTTTAATGACCGCTATATCGTCAAAGGTGAAATGGATCGGATATTAACAAGGCCGATACATAGCCTCTTTCAAGTTATTTTAGAAAGAATCGAGCTAGAAGCGTTATTTGGTGTTGTGACCGGTTTGATCATTATATTCTATTCGGGGATTTCATTGGATCTTCAGCTTGCGTGGTATGACCCGATTCTTTTCATCATTTTTGCAATAGGAGGGGCCCTTGCTTATGCAGCCATATTCGTTGCGATAGCTAGTATCGGGTTCTGGTCGGATGCGAAAACATCCATCATGCCAATGATGTACAATATCGGGAACTACGGGCGCTATCCAGTTGATATTTATAATAAGGTCATCCGTTTTGTCCTTACGTGGGTGCTGCCATTCGCGTTTGTTGGTGTCTATCCGGCATCTTATTTCCTAAGAAAAGAAGAGTGGTATGCATATGCATTTGCCACACCTGTAATCGGGGTCGCCTTTTTCGTGATATCCGTTTTCATATGGAATCAGGGAGTGAAGAGGTACCGCGGGGCAGGGAACTAAAAAAACCCCTTCAACAGCATTCATGTTGAAGGGGTTTTTGTTTAGTTCCTTTTTTTCTTTCTTTCAATATATCTTGCTTGTGCTTCAACATATTGCTGCTTTTCCTCTTCCGTTTCCGGAATGACCTGAGGTACTTTTGTCGGCTTACCGTCTTCATCAATGGCCAGCATCGTTAAAAAAGCGCGTGCTGTAAGCTGTTTTTCACCTGTTAATAGGTTCTCACGCTCCACTTTCACGAATACCTCCATTGATGTGCGATGAGCACAGGTGACATAAGCTTCAAGGTTGATCGCATCCCCTGTCTTGATGGGGGCCAAAAAATCAAAAGAGTCGCTTGAAGCAGTCACAACGGGTTTTCGACAATGGCGCATAGCTGAAATGCAGGCTATTTTATCAACATAGGCCATTACTTTTCCGCCAAAGATGGTATTGTGATGATTTGTATCCGGTGGAAAAACAAGGTCGGTTAAAAAAGTCCGTGATTGCTGTGTTGGATGGGCCACATTCTTTTCCATCATAGGCCTGTTGGTTTGGCCAAAAGGTTTTCACGGACGATTCTTGCTGCTTCGACCATGTTTTTCAGGGAAGCGACGGTTTCCGGGATACCCCTTGTTTTCAGGCCGCAGTCGGGATTGATCCAAAACTGGTCTTTATCCAATACCTTGATGCCCCGTTCAATCATATCGACCATTTCTTCCACTGCCGGCACACGCGGGCTGTGAATATCATACACACCCAGGCCAATGCCTTTTTCATATGTTTTTTCCTCGAATGCGGAAGCAAGCTCCCCATGACTACGAGATGTTTCGATGGAAATTACATCGGCATCGAGGGAGGAGATGACATCCATGAAACTGTTGAAGTCGCAATAGCACATATGCGTATGGATTTGGGTTGTTTCCTCCACGCTTGATGTGGATATCAAGAATGAATTTACAGCCCAGTTCAAATACTCGTCGCGATCGCTTTTTTTCAATGGCAGACCTTCTCTAAGTGCAGGCTCATCAACCTGAATCATTTTAATTCCAGCAGATTCCAATGCAATGACTTCCTTTTCCAAAGCGAGCGCCAGCTGATAACAAACATTCTCCCTGGAAATATCATCACGGACAAATGACCAATTCAAAATCGTAACAGGACCTGTAAGCATTCCTTTTACCGTCTTCTTCGTCAGTGATTGTGCGTAAACACTTTCCTTGACTGTCATCGGTTCGATGAAATGGATGTCGCCATAGATGACTGGTGGTTTTACGCAGCGGGATCCATAGGATTGGACCCAACCCTTTTCCAGAAAGATGAATCCGCCCAACTTATGGCCGAAGTATTCAACCATATCCGTCCGTTCGAATTCCCCGTGAACGAGAACATCCAAACCGATTTCTTCTTGGATTTCGATCCATTTGCCGATTTCTTCGTTAACGAATGTTTCATATTGCTGAGCGGTCCAATCTCCTTTTTTGAATTTCCCGCGTGCTTGTTTAACTTCAAGTGTCTGCGGAAAGCTACCGATCGTAGTCGAAGGAAGGAAAGGCAATTTGAAAAATTCCTGTTGTTTTTGGTAACGCTCTTTAAATGGAATTTGACGGCCGGCAGTCCTGGTTTTAACCTTTTCGACTTTCGATCGTACAGCCCCATGATTCCGTGCATTTGAACTTGCTAACGTTTGAACCGTAATTTTATTGGCATCGACTTTTTCGGCGATTGCTTCAAAGCCTTGATTATTCCCTTTGACCAAGAGTGTGATTTCCTCAAGTTTCTCGTCAGCGAAAGCAAGGGCCTGTTTCACTTCTTTTGAAAGGGCGGATTCATTACGAACGGTCACTGGGACATGAAGCAGGGAACAAGAGGGCTGAAGCCAGATTTGGTCTTCGGCTACCTTTTTCTTAAGAGTCTCGATCAATTGAATTTTTTTCGATAAATCAGATAGCCAAATGTTTTTTCCGTCAATCACACCTGCAGCAAGTACTTTGTCCTTCGGGAAGCCGAATGCTTCAAGATTACTTAGATTCCTCCCTTTATCATGTACAAAATCAAGACCGATTCCTTGGACTTTTAATTCGATGACTTCTTGGTAGTGTTCCACGGCATCAAAGTATGTTTGTAGCATGATGTTCAGGTTCGGTGCTGCTTCATTCAGCTTTTCATAGAGGTAAGTAACAGTTTGCATATCATCTTTGGAAATGGATGAAACAAGAGCAGGTTCATCCATTTGTACCCATTTCACTCCTTCTTGCTCCAACTCCCGCAGGATTTGCGTGTATAGGGGAAGGAAGCTCAGGATGATGCCAGGGATCTCTTGTTTATTGAAGCCTTTGGAAAGGGAGATGAAGGTATAAGGTCCGATCAATACGGGCTTCGTTTCAATCCCTAGCTTTTCCTTGGCTTCCCGGTATGCTGCAAGTGGTTTATTTTCTGTTAAAGTCAGCTGTGGCAGTTTTAATTCAGGGACAATATAGTGATAGTTCGTATTGAACCATTTCGTCATTTCGGAAGCGACTTCATTATTGTTTCCGCGAGCCATTGAATAATATACGGAAAGAGGAACTCTACCGCCTTCATAGGCTGAATAACGTTCAGGAACAAGACCGAACATGACGGACATGTCGAGCATTTGATCATAGAAAGTGAAGTCGTTGACAGGAATGATATCAATGCCCCGTTGCTTCTGTTTTTGTAAGTTGCCTAAACGGATTGCTTTTAGTTGTGCCGTAAATTCCGCTTCATCGATTTTACCTGACCAGTAAGCTTCCAATGTACGTTTCCATTCACGATCTTCCCCGATTCGAGGGTAACCCAAACTACTGCTTTTCAAAATTCCCATCCTCCCAATTCATATTATTGAACAATAAAAAAAGCATCCCTAACCGTCAAAAGAGAAAGTTAGAAATGCTTAAAATAAGAGGCATTCAGAATGCCCCTTACAATTATAAGGTCCCTAACACCTCCCTATCTCCCGTAGGTTAAAACAGTGTTGTTGAAATAGGCAGGTCTCCTGACTTAGGGATTATCATTAGCGGCGGGCCTTCCCGATCCGTTGATCAGTGGCATATTGGATGGCGCTAACACTCCCATTACAGTGGCGGGACCGTGCCGGAATTACACCGGACTTCCCTTTTAATCCTAATTAATAATTAGGAACCTATTTCCACATATGAAATTTTACAAAACCTGCCTTTATAAACTGTTTACAAGTCTAAAATTTTTAAAATAAAAACTATTATAAAAATTTAGACAATCTTAACATATCCGACCAAAAGGGTCAACATGAGATTCGGGAAAAGAATCCGTTTTTTTGAGTGTGTGGGTGATGAGGATAAGGTCTGTTCCTAAAAAAGAATATATTGTTTGGACAGGGAGTATGTATAGAGGGAGTGGCGTATTGAAATGGGGCGTTGGGGATGACTTTCTACATCTTGATTGCAGGAATCATTTTTTGCATGGTGATGAGCATTCGTACGTTATTTCTTGTTGAGTCGGGAGGAAAGAAGTTTTCTCTGGAGGATATGCTGTGGCTTGGCAATTTATATGCGACGATATTGGTTGGGTTCGCACTGATTTATTTATTATACGAGCTTCAGAATCATTCGGTGATTCTTGATATGGGCAATCGGCTGGATGGCACTTTCTATGAACAGTTGAAGACTTCCTTTTACTTTAGTGCGATGACGATGTTTTCTGTAGGGTATGGAGATATAGCCCCGATTGGCATGGGCAGGATGATAGCTACCATTCAGGCTTTCATCGGGTATACACTACCGGCAGCGTTCGTGATTCGGACAGTTATCGATCTGGAACAGAATGATAGGAGGAATAAATGAAAGTTGTGTTTCTTTCGATTATTGGGTACTCTTACCATAATGAAGGAAATGGAGGGTTCAATATGACTGTTAAAATTGGAGCAAAAGCACCTGATTTCAAACTCCCTGCAAACAATGGTGAAATGGTTTCCCTATCGGATTTTAAGGGGAAAAACATTGTTTTATATTTTTATCCAAAAGACATGACGCCAGGTTGCACGACGGAGGCCTGTGATTTCCGGGACCATAATGAGCAATTCGAGGAATTGGACGCGGTCATCATTGGTATCAGCCCAGATCCAGCGGCACGTCATGAAAAGTTCATCGAAAAGCATGGATTGCCTTTTCTGCTGCTGGCTGACGAAAATCATGAAGCGGCTGAATCATTTGATGTTTGGCAATTGAAAAAGAACTTTGGCAAGGAGTATATGGGCATTGAACGTTCAACTTTCCTGATAGATAAGGCTGGTAAGATAGTCAAAGAATGGCGTAAAGTAAAAGTCAAAGGCCACGTCGAAGAAGCTCTTGAAACTCTTCGTGACCTCGAAAAATAAGGGACAGGCAGATGAAGGATGAGCGAATAACGAAGCTTGCAGCCAGGCTGATTCATCATTCGATACAAATACAGCCAAAAGAGAGAATCCTCATACGGGGGCATATTAACACGAAACCATTATTGAAAGAGCTGATTGATGAAATTTACAGAGTGGGTGCTTATCCATATGTAGAACTCGAAGACGATGAGATAAGCCGCCACCTGTTACAAGGGAATGTGAAGGAACAACTTGACACATCTTCGCAATGGGCTCTGAAGAAATATACAGATATCGATGCAGTCATCATCATCACTGGGGAAGAAAACGAAGTGGAAATGACTGATGTTCCCATCGAGAGGCACCGTCTTCAGGGGGAGGCCATGAATTCCCCCACTCTTTTCTATGTAAACAACCGACGTTGGGTCTTACTTAATTATCCCACCAACGCATCAGCGCAAAAAGCCGGCATGCCCTTCAACACGTACCAAAACTTTCTGTTGAACGTCTGCACCATGGATTACGGGAAAATGGAGGCGGCCTTGAAACCATTAAAACAATTGATGGAACGGACTGACAAAGTCAGGATCGTTTCACCAGGAACAGATTTGACCTTTTCCATTAAAGGTATGCCGGCCATCATATGTGCCGGAAAAAAGAATTTACCGGATGGGGAAGTGTTTACGGCACCTATAAAAGATAGTCTCAATGGAAGGATATCCTTTAACACACCCACAACCTATGAAGGAATCACCTTTAGTGACATAGAATTAAACTTTGAAAAGGGAAAAATCATTAAAGCAACTTCCAATCGTGACTCAGAAATGAACCAAATTCTGAATATTGATGAAGGGTCCCGGTTTATAGGGGAGTTCGCAATTGGAATCAATCCATATATATTGGAACCTATGGACGATATATTGTTCGATGAGAAAATAAGCGGGAGTCTGCACTTGGCTATTGGGCTCTCCTATGAAGAAGCGGATAATGGAAATCGTTCATCGATACATTGGGATATGGTCTTGATCCAGCGTCCGGAATATGGGGGCGGTGACATCTATTTTGACGACGTTCCGATCAGAAGGGATGGCGATTTCATTTTGCCGGAATTACATGCATTAAACCCAAATTGTTTAAAATAAAGCCTTTTTTAATAAGGGTAAGGCTTTTGTCCAACTCAAAAAGGGGACACCTGAATATGCTTTATTAAGGGAATACCTCCTCAGAGAAAGTTGCGCGGGACACATAGAGCCCGTGTTTTTTTTTTATGTTAATTAAAAGGGAGAGATAAACATGTTAATACTTTCGACTGTCATTCCGAATGAAGGCATCCAAACGAAGATGATGGAAGCTTTTCCAGATTTGAACTTAATTTATCAAAAAGGATGGACGGATGGGCCGCTTCGTGAAGCGGAAATCCTAATTACATATGGTGAAGACTTAACTGAAGAAATCATTGGGAAAGCGGCGAACTTGAAATGGATCATGGTCATGAGTGCAGGGATGGAATTAATGCCATTTAAAGCCATTGAGGAACGTGGCATTCTGGTGACAAACGCAAGAGGCATTCATAAAATCCCGATGGCCGAGTATACGATAGGGATGCTTTTGCAATATGAAAAGAAATTGAAAATGCTTATCAAGAATGAAAAGGAAGAATTGTGGGATAGAAAGATTGAAGTAGGGGAATTGAATGGCAAGACTATGCTCGTTATTGGTGCCGGTGCAATTGGAGGGGAGGTGGCTCGTCTTGGGAAAGCCTTTGGGATGACGACGATGGGAGTGAACCGGAGCGGGAAGCCAGTGGAATCCATCGATCACCTTTATACTCTGGATAATTTATTGGAAGCCATAGCGGGAGCCGATTATATCGTATCCGTCCTGCCAAGTACGGATGAAACGAAGGGCCTTCTGGAAAAAGAGCACTTTAAAGCAATGAAAGAATCTGCAGTTTTCGTGAATATTGGCCGCGGAGACCTGATTAACGATGAAGTGATGATCGAAGCCCTGGACGCCGGGGAGTTCTCTCATGCCATCTTGGATGTATTTGACCCGGAGCCTTTGGGAAAAGGGCATCCGTTTTGGAGGATGGAGAATGTCACAGTCACACCGCATCTATCAAGTAAAAGCGGAGAATATCTACCAAGAACCTTTGCCATTTTCGAAAAAAACATGCGTGAATACCTGAAAGCTGGAAATGACTTCACCAACGTAATCGACTTATCTAGGGGATACTAAACTCAAAGCAGTAATGGTATAGATTCATTGTGTTCATGAATAAACTAAAAAAGAATGGTTAAGCCATTGAATTATTGACAAATTCAACGCATAAAAGGTACACTATTTATAAATATTATAATTTAAGAATTCATACTTAATGAGAAAAAGAGGTGGATGACGGTGTCTGAAGTTCAGTTAAAAGAAGCGTTGGATTCCTTAAAAGATACCGGTGTAAGAATAACTCCTCAACGCCATGCGATACTTGAGTATTTGATAAACTCCATGTCCCACCCCACCGCTGATGATATATATAAAGCGCTGGAAGGCAAGTTTCCGAATATGAGCGTGGCAACGGTTTATAACAATCTGCGTGTGTTCCGTGAGGTTGGTTTGGTAAAAGAACTTACGTATGGTGATTCTTCAGCAAGGTTTGATTTTGTGACGACGAATCATTATCATGTAATTTGCCAAACTTGCGGGAAAATTGTAGATTTCGATTATCCTGCATTGGATGAAGTCGAGCATTTCGCTGCACAAGTCACCGGTTTCAATGTTAGTCACCATCGGATGGAGATTTACGGCGACTGTACGGATTGTGCGAAAAAAGAATCGCATTAAAAAAAGTTCCTCCACTTGGTTGGAACTTTTTTTCATGTTATCAAGAAATGATACAATTGTTAAAGACTTCTTGAAAGGGAATTCAGCTAGCGGAATTCCTCTAGTCATGCAGGCTTTTTCGGTTATATTTTTCGTTGAATTCTTCGCCTTCCAACTTTTTGTCAAGTGTCAATGGTTCTTCACAATGCATGCAAATATCTACACGCCCTAGTATTTTTGTGGGTTTGCTGCAGTTAGGGCAGACAACCTGGATCGATTTTGTAGAAAGCATTCCAATCCAAAAATAAACCCCTGTGCTTGCGATGATGAATAAAAGGCCCAGCCCCATGAAAATCGTCATGACAACAGGATTCGTTTTGAAGAAAAGTCCAAGGTACATTACGATAAAGCCAATGAAAATCAAACTCAAAGCAAAAGTACGTATTTTATTGATTTTGCTAGAATATTTAGCCATGGATTGTCCCTCCTAAAATATAACTTTAACTATAACATAAACAATGGATGGAACAAAAAAGAAATAAAGGATACATATTACTTTTGGATTGAAATAGTTTGGGGTAAGGGAAATAAGCAGGAATTTGAAGAGTTTTGTCGAAAATCTAAAAAAAAAAGGTTTTGGAGGAATTTATGATGGAAGATATCCTTCGCCCGATTTATCAAGAGCGAGCAAGTTTAAAATCTACACTTGGAATCTTGTTAATAGAAAAAAGAGATGATAATAGCGCAATCACCGATACATTTGACTACATCCTTTTTGTAATTGCAGACGAAGCCGAAGAGGCCGTGTTTTTAAAACATTACACTTATCAGGATAAAAAGGCAGCCTTGCATATCGTAAAGGAAGACCAGTTAAAAGAATGGCTTCTATTAGGCACGAACCGAAAAGTGATTGACTGGATATATAACGGGAAAGTCCTTTTTGACCGGAATGAATATTTGGACCGTTTGAAAACCGAAATCCGTGAGTTCCCCTTCTATGGAAGGAAGTTAAAGATGGGGATGGAATTTGCAAAGTTAATTCGCAGGTACATGGATGGGAAAAGCTTCTTTGAAAAAGGCCATCATCTTGAGGCATACAACCATATCGTTCATTCCCTGCATCACTTGGCCCGTTTGGAAATAATTGAACAAGGCTTTTATCCGGAGGTTACGGTCTGGAACCAAGTGAAGCATATGGAACCTGAAATCTTCAAGTTGTATAAAGAATTGATCAGCAGTGAGGAAACTCTCGAAAAAAGATTGGAGCTTCTATTCCTTGCGAGTGAGTTTCTTATTTATTCTCGGACGAATGCGGGTTCACAGCATTTGGTTGAAATAATGGGGACGAAAGAAGACCCGTGGACGATTGCGGAGCTAATGGAGCATACTGAAGTGAAGTTTTATTCAGTGGACCTAGGTGTTTTATTGGAATATTTGATAGAGAAGAAGGTAATCGACGTCATCAAAGCGGAGACAAAAGGGCACGAGGTATATCATCGGTTTTATAGGGTATCAAAAAACTTTTAAAAAAATGCAATTTTATTGTTGACCATTAATAATATAGGTGTTATATTAATACATGTCGCTGCGGGACATCAGCTTTCGCAGCTTCATCAAAACGAAAACAACTTAAAAAAATAAAAAAACATGTTGACAATGAAGTTGAAAACATGATAAGATGTAAAAGTCGCTTACGAGGTAAACGACAACGAAAATTGCTCTTTGAAAACTGAACAAAACAAAGCGCCAACGTTAAATTTTAAGTGAGCACACACTACCAAAAAAGCAAATGAGCAAGTCAAACATTTCTTCGGAGAGTTTGATCCTGGCTCAGGACGAACGCTGGCGGCGTGCCTAATACATGCAAGTCGAGCGAATCGACGGGAGCTTGCTCCCTGAGATTAGCGGCGGACGGGTGAGTAACACGTGGGCAACCTGCCTATAAGACTGGGATAACTTCGGGAAACCGGAGCTAATACCGGATACGTTCTTTTCTCGCATGAGAGAAGATGGAAAGACGGTTTACGCTGTCACTTATAGATGGGCCCGCGGCGCATTAGCTAGTTGGTGAGGTAATGGCTCACCAAGGCGACGATGCGTAGCCGACCTGAGAGGGTGATCGGCCACACTGGGACTGAGACACGGCCCAGACTCCTACGGGAGGCAGCAGTAGGGAATCTTCCGCAATGGACGAAAGTCTGACGGAGCAACGCCGCGTGAACGAAGAAGGCCTTCGGGTCGTAAAGTTCTGTTGTTAGGGAAGAACAAGTACCAGAGTAACTGCTGGTACCTTGACGGTACCTAACCAGAAAGCCACGGCTAACTACGTGCCAGCAGCCGCGGTAATACGTAGGTGGCAAGCGTTGTCCGGAATTATTGGGCGTAAAGCGCGCGCAGGTGGTTCTTTAAGTCTGATGTGAAAGCCCACGGCTCAACCGTGGAGGGTCATTGGAAACTGGGGAACTTGAGTGCAGAAGAGGAAAGTGGAATTCCAAGTGTAGCGGTGAAATGCGTAGAGATTTGGAGGAACACCAGTGGCGAAGGCGACTTTCTGGTCTGTAACTGACACTGAGGCGCGAAAGCGTGGGGAGCAAACAGGATTAGATACCCTGGTAGTCCACGCCGTAAACGATGAGTGCTAAGTGTTAGAGGGTTTCCGCCCTTTAGTGCTGCAGCTAACGCATTAAGCACTCCGCCTGGGGAGTACGGCCGCAAGGCTGAAACTCAAAGGAATTGACGGGGGCCCG
>NZ_JBHVQU010000013.1:0-53962 GCF_042886655.1 Peribacillus sp. NPDC058002
CAGGCACTCGCTTTCCGCGGGCGGTCCGGGAGCCTCCTCGGCGCTTTTGCGCCTGCGGGGTCTCCCCTGGACTCGCTTTTCTAAGCAGGAGTCTCGAACACCCGCTCCAATCAACTTTGTTTTAACTTATAGATAGAACCCTTTTGCCAGGTGATGAGGATGCTTTCTAAATATGATTCTATTCAGCGTGATCAACTTGAAATGATTACTTTAGATCAACTGGTGCATGCGAACCATTTGGTTCGTAAAATTGAGGCTGTCATTGACTTCACTTTCATTTATGACTTGGTGAAAGATTTGTATTCAGAGATAGGACGCCCAAGTACTGATCTAGTTATATTAGTCAAACTGACTTTCATTCAATATAACTTCGGTATTCGTTCAATGCGTATAACAGTTGAAGAAGTTAAACAAATATGGCTTACCGTTGGTTCCTAGGCTTTGGTTTCCATGATAAAGTGCCTCATTTCTCAACATTCGGGAAAGATAATTAGTCCGCCGGTAAAGGTACATCCCTTTAGGCACCTTCTCTGATCAGGAACTCCCTCACAAGTGAAAGGAAATGAAGGGACCCTGTGATGACAAGAATCTCTTTTTTCCCTGTTTTCCTTCTGCCTTCCGTTATTGCCGCCTGCCAATCCCAGTTTATACTTTTATTTGGATGACTGCACTTTTCATAAAGCGTTTTCGCATCCGCCGCCCGTTCATGGTCGAATTCGGTAATGATGATTTCCATCGCTTCCGTTTCAAGTCCATGAAGCATATCGGAATAATTTTTATCTTTAAATGAACTGAATACGAATCGGTACTTATAGTCGGGGTAATGCACTTTTAGCGTTTCCTTCAGTACGTCGATGCCGGCAGGATTATGTGCACCATCAATGATCACCAATGGCTCATCCGATATTTTTTCAAAGCGGCCATTCCATTTCGCTTCCCCTATTCCTTTAAGTATGCTTTTTTCATCGATATTTTCCATTCCTAATGTGACAGCAGCAATGGCCAATGCCGCATTCTCCATTTGATGGCGCCCTAACATCCGCATTTCCACATTTTCGATGGACCTGTCTGCAAGCGAAAAGGAGAAACTTTGCCCTCTTTCACTTTGCTTTATTTTGCCTACATGAAAGTCTTTGCCTAATTGGTAATAAGGTACGCCTAATGACGACGCTTTTTCTTCAATTACTTTTGCTGGTTCCCCGGCTGTGACTCCGCTAATGATCGGCGCCCCGCTTTTAATGATGCCCGCCTTCTCAAAAGCAATTTCCCCAAGTGTGTTTCCCAGGATGTTCGTATGTTCCAAAGAAATCGAGGTAATGATCGAAAGAAACGGCTGGATGACATTCGTTGTATCGAGCCTGCCTCCCAAACCGGTTTCCATCAAAACCAAATCCACTTCCTTTTTGCTAAAATAAGAGAATGCCATGGCGGTCAAAATTTCGAACTGAGTGGGACCATTCCCCTTACTGTCCATCCCTTGAATGATCGGCCAAAGCTCCTGGAAGACAGCGATAAAATCCTTATCACTGATTTCATCCTCGTTAATCTTCAGCTGCTCATTCATCCGTATTAAATAAGGCGAAGTGAAGGAAGCGACCCGAATGCCTTGGGCAAGCAGGATTTCTTTAATATATTGCAGTGTTGATCCTTTCCCGTTGGATCCTGCAATGTGAATATACTTTAGCGCCTTGTGCGGGTCACCTAATTCAGTTAACAATGTTTCCATTCGTGATAGGCCAAAATTCATGCCCAATTGAATTTGGCGCCGTTCAAAAAAATGATTGATTTCTTTCATGGTTGTTACCATTATCGTTGAGCCTCCTCTTTCTTTATACCGCTCTTATGCGTTAAGATTATTTTATCAATATATGAACGATTAACCTAGATGAAAGGTAGTGCTTTACAATGAAACCTTCAGATTTCCACTGTTGGATTGTCGTTAATGGCTATTTACAGCATGATAAGTTTTCCAGTTTGGCTTTGTTCATTAAAGAGGCGGCTGAAAGGAAAGATATCATGGCAACCCTTATCCGCAATTCAGATCTCTTTCCCATTATCGAAAAAGGAGTGCCACTGCTTAAAGGTGCCTTTGATAAGCTGCCTGATTTTGTCCTGTTCATGGATAAAGACATTCATTTGGCACGCCATTTGGAATTGCTCGGCATCCCCGTATATAACAGCAGTACAGCGATCGATATTTGCGACAGCAAAGCAAAAACACATCAAGCATTGACCGGCCATGGCATCCCGATGCCGAAAACCATATTCCCCCCTTTTACCTACGAAGGGATAGAAAGGGTCCATATGGATGCTTTCATGCAAATCGGCAATGAACTTGGGTATCCCCTTGTCGTTAAGGAAGCGTACGGTTCTTTTGGGGAACAAGTATATTTAATCCCAACAGAGGATGAGTTACTAAAGACGATCCATAATCTTGGCCACAAGCCATTTATACTCCAGGAATTCATCAAGCATAGCAAAGGTCGGGACATTCGTGTGAATGTCGTGGGAAATCAAGTCATAGCAGCGATGCAACGCCATTCCGAGCAAGACTTCCGAGCTAATATGACTGCCGGGGGACAGGCTGCACCTTATATACCCACCAGTGAAGAAGCACAACTTGCCATCCGATGTGCGCAAATTTTGGGTGCCGACTTCGCTGGCGTCGATTTGTTGTTCGGTGAAGAAGGTCCGCTTTTGTGCGAAGTGAATTCGAATTCGCATTTACTGAATATTTATGAATGTACAGGCATCAACATCGCTGATAGTATGTTCGATTATATCTTGAAAGAATTAGGAAAAGGAAGTGCATCTGATGAAAAAACAAGCAGGCTGGTTGATTTATAACCGTAAAGATGCCTTGAAGAATAAGGGATACATAGATTGGATGCTTGATGAAGCAAGTAAGCTTGACCTTGATTTACACTTTCACTTTCGGGAAGATCTTAGGATCGGTCATCGTTTCAACAAGTTGTACGTGGAACATGGGACACAGCCCATTTCATTGCCGGACTTTGCTATCGTCCGGACCATCGACCCTTTTTTTACAAAGCAACTTGAGCAACTGGGGATTGCTTGCTTTAACTCCTCCTTCGTATCGGAAATCGCGAACGACAAAGCAAAGACGCATCAATATTTGTCCTCGCTCGGGATTCCAATGGCCGATACCGTATATTGTAACGGGAGGCCGAGTGCAGATGACATGGAGTTCCCTTTCATTGCTAAGGAAATACGTGGTCGCGGCGGGAAACAAGTATATCTAATCGAGCATGCCGATGATCTTGCCGAACTGAATGATGGAAATTGGATAGTCCAAAAACCTGGCTTATTCGGCAGGGATATCCGCGTCTTTGTGGTTGGGAAAAAAGTGAAGGCTGCTGTACTTAGAGAGTCCGCTTCCAGTTTCAAGGCAAATTATACGCTGGGCGGATCGGCTTCTCTATATGAGCTGACCGCTTCTGAATTAGCCCTTGTTGAAAGAGTAATGAGTTCGTTTGATTTTGGCCTGGTCGGTATCGATTTCATATTGGCGGAAGATGGCAGCCTCATGCTCAACGAAATCGAGGATGTCGTCGGCAGCCGGACATTAAGTGCACTAAGTGATATGAATATCGTACGGGAGTACCTTTCATTCATAAAAGAAAGAATATCATCCTAATGGAATATTTTTCTTGAATAGCATTTAAACACAAAAAGGATGAACCGGCTTCAAGCTGGTTCATCCTTTTGTTTTACAATTGTTTCAGTTCGCTGATCCTGTGGATTACAGAGTCGCGTTTTTCGCTATAGTCTTTTTACTTTGCACGTTCTTCTTCGATGACGCTTGCCGGCGCCTTTTTAACGAAGCCCTCGTTGCCCAATTTTTTCTGTACGCGCTCAACTTCTTTATTAAGTTTGTCGAGTTCTTTTTCAAGACGTTTCACTTCTTCGTCAATGTTGATCAGTCCTGTAAGCGGAAGGATTAGCTCTACGCCAGTTACGACAGCTGTCATGGCTTGAGCAGGTTCTTCGACTTCGATTCCGATTGTCAATTGTTCAGGATTACAGAAACGCTCGATATAGCTGCTGTTTTTCTGTAAAGTCCCTAAGATGGATTCATCTTTCGCTTTTAAGATTAAATTGATTTTTTTGCTTAGCGGTGTGTTCACCTCAGCACGGATATTACGGACGGAGCGGATGATTTCAACCAGCAGCTTCATTTCCTCGGCTGCAGCTGTATCCGTCAACCCTTCATTCACTTCCGGCCAAGCGGCAACAGTGATGGACTCACCTTGATGCGGTAGGTTCTGCCAGATTTCTTCGGTAATGAATGGCATGAATGGGTGTAACAATCTCATCGTGTTATCCAGTACATAAGCCAAGATCGAGCGCGTCGTCTTCTTAGCTGCTTCGTCATCGCCATATAGCGGAAGCTTCGCCATTTCAATATACCAGTCACAGAAATCATCCCAAATGAAGTTGTAAAGCACACGGCCCACTTCACCAAACTCATAACGGTCCGCAAGTCTGGTTACGTTTGAAATCGTTTCATTCAAACGCGTCAAGATCCATTTATCAGCTACAGACTTCTCACCGCTTAAATCAATTTCGTCATAAGTCATGCCGTTCATGTTCATCAAAGCAAAACGGGATGCGTTCCAAATCTTATTGGAGAAGTTCCAAACCGCTTCCACTTTTTCCGTGCTATAACGAAGGTCCTGTCCTGGCGAGCTGCCAGTGGATAAGAAGTAACGCAGCGAATCGGCACCGTATTGATCGATTACATCCATCGGATCGACACCATTGCCAAGCGATTTACTCATCTTGCGCCCCTGTTCGTCACGAACCAGACCGTGGATCAGCACATCTTCAAATGGACGTTCACCAGTGAACTCAAGAGCTTGGAAAATCATCCGTGATACCCAGAAGAAAATGATATCATAGCCTGTCACAAGTGCCCCGGTTGGATAGTAGCGTTGGAAATCGACATTGTCCTTGTCAGGCCAGCCCATAGTCGAGAACGGCCATAATGCCGAGCTGAACCATGTATCAAGGACATCTGTATCTTGTTCCCAGTTTTCAGCGTCCGCAGGTTCTTCGTGACCTACATACACTTCACCTGTTTCTTTATGGTACCAGGCTGGAATGCGGTGGCCCCACCAAAGCTGACGGGAAATGCACCAGTCGCGGATATTTTCCATCCAATGCAGGTACGTTTTTTCGAAACGGTCCGGTACGAAATGAACTTTTTCCTCATCGGTTCCTTTTTGAAGCTCAACGGATGCATCAGCCAACGGCTGCATTTTAACGAACCATTGAGTCGAAAGATATGGTTCAACAACAGCACCGCTTCTTTCTGAGTGGCCGACTGAGTGAAGGTGATCTTCGATTTTGAAAAGTACTCCTTCTTCCTGAAGGTCCTTTACGATTTGTTTCCGGCATTCAAAACGGTCCATGCCTTCATATTTACCAGCCTTTTCATTCATCGAGCCATCTTCATGCATGACAAGGATGCGTTCCAAATCGTGACGGTTCCCGATTTCGAAGTCATTCGGATCATGAGCCGGAGTAATTTTGACCGCGCCTGAACCGAATTCCATATCGACATAATCATCACCGACAATTGGGATTTCCCGGCCTGTAATTGGCAAGCGGACCATTTTGCCGATCAAGTGTTTATAACGGTCATCTTCAGGGTGTACAGCCACAGCAGTATCGCCAAGCATCGTTTCTGGACGGGTGGTGGCAATTTCAATTTCTCCTGATCCGTCAACCAAAGGATATTTCATATGGTAAAATGCGCCCTGCACATCCTTGTAAATAACCTCGATATCGGATAACGCCGTTTTCGTTGATGGATCCCAGTTGATGATGTATTCGCCGCGATAAATCAAGCCCTTGTTATAAAGCGAAACGAACACTTCGCGCACAGCTTTTGAAAGCCCTTCATCAAGAGTGAAGCGTTCACGTGTATAATCAAGTCCAAGACCGAGCTTTGACCATTGTTCACGGATATGGCTCGCATATTCCTCTTTCCATTTCCAAGTCTCTTCGACGAATTTTTCTCGCCCAAGGTCATAACGGCTCACGCCTTCAGCACGAAGTTTCTGTTCCACTTTCGCTTGAGTGGCGATACCGGCATGGTCCATGCCCGGTAACCATAAAACGTCATAGCCTTGCATCCTCTTCATGCGTGTCAATATATCTTGAAGCGTCGTATCCCAAGCGTGGCCAAGATGAAGCTTACCTGTCACGTTAGGCGGCGGGATGACAATCGTATATGGTTCTTTTTTATCGTCACCCGTCGTTTCGAAAAATTTTCCATCAAGCCACCATTTGTAGCGGCCTTTCTCTATCGTTTGCGGATCATATTTAGTCGGCATAGAAATTTGGTTCTCTTCCATAACATTTCCTCCTTTTTGGGCATAAAAAAAACTTCCATCATCACAAAAGGACGAAGGAAGTTGTTCGCGGTGCCACCTTTTTTCCGAAAAAGAAAAAAATCTCTTTCGGCTCTCAAATCGGATAACGGCTCTTCACCGGCCTTCGCTACTAAGGGGTTCACGAAGACTGCTCGCGGACGACTTCGGATGCTGCTGCCTGGAAACCTCGCACCAATTTGGTTTCCTCTCTGAAAAGTGCATTTCATCTTACTATTTCCGGTCTTTGCATTGATTTATATTCATAAGTAAAATCATTGAATGCATATAGTATATAGTACAAAAAACATGGGGCTCGAGTCAATCATCTTTTCGCTTACTTTCTCAGGAATCATCCCTTTTGATACAATTCAAGTTCATTTTCTTTATTTTATCCGCCAGAAACAGTGAATGTGACGGCTGTTTCACCTTTTTCACTGCCCACCCATAGAATATAAGAAGTCCTAAAAAGGAAGGTAATATTATGAAGCGAAGATATACTCCCTATACTTTACCGCCTTGGGTGAAGAAATTCCGCGGTGTCTGCCAGCAGTTCATCTTCCCCTTTATTGTGTTCCAAGGATTACGTACGCTGATTTTCCCGACTTTCTTCGATATGCTCCTGCTAATCGCCTTTATTTTCCTGGCCATGTCTTTGTATTTCGAATGGATTTAAGTATTCCCTTACAGCAAAAAAATATACATGACTGGAGATGATCCAATCATGTATATTTAGCTTGGGGGTGATTGTTCTTCTTCTTTGGTAGCCTCGGCGGCTGCCTTTTTCTGCTGTTCGATTTCTTCAATTTTCATCACCATATATTCAATATTTTTCAAAAGCCAAAATTGCCGCTGCAGTTGTGTAACATTATCAAGCTCTGAACGATGGCCCGTGCCATCGGAGTAACCCTTCACTAATTCCAAAGCTGACCCAGGGAATGCCAGATAGCTTTGCATGAGCAGCAATTCTTCTTCTTTCAACGGAAAATAACGAAAATAGTTATATAGCCAGTCAACGCAGTCATCGCATTGGACAGGATAGGTCCTGGCTGATTTAACGAGAAATGGCAGTAAATCGAAATGCGGCGGAGCTGTATTCGAATTCTCAAAATTGATGAAGTAGCCATAACCCCGCTCATCATAAACGAAATGCTTCATGGAAACCTTTCCGTGCGTGACCACGGTTCGAACCTTTTCACTATCCTTCGTTTTTTCATACCAGGTTTCAAATTTCTTGATCGAGTACCTCAGCGCCTGTGAAATATCCGTGTAGAAAGAACAAACCGTCAGTTCGAATGGAGACATATACCACTTCTTTTCACAGCTGACAATATACTCATCGATGAATTCCTTCTCGTTATTCCAGGCATCAAGCGTCCGCTCATAATGGGCTTCCCGTTCCTCGATATCCACTTGTATTTCCTTAACGGAAAGTGTATGCATCCGAGCGAGCTCCCTGAACATTTGCTTATGATTTTCATCGCGCTCCCCGTCCCTTTCATTATTGAGCCAGGGCATCAGGTAATACAAACGTCCATTATGAAGAACGGCGTAACGCTGATCCATCGTTTGATAAATGGGAACGATCCGGTTATAGCCGCGATGGTACAATTTTTGAACATTTTTCATAAAATCAATGCCGTTCTGCGGTACCATGGATTTCAAGGCAAATGTACCGCGATCACTGTATACTTTTTTTACACGTCCGAAGTCCTCAATATATTGTACATACATGGCATATTCCTTCAATACGGTCTCCGCGTCCCAATCCCGATTGGCAGGCTGCTGATTCTCGTTTTCCCTCACGAGACTCACTCACTTTCTCTAAAAAACTGAACGATCCGATTCCTCTAGCACCTAAAAAACAGGAGCAGACCATATGCTCTGCTCTCTGTCCTGGTCAATTCTTATATGCAACCGCCTTCGGTATATAGATGACTTGCCCTTCATGGACGTTCTGATTCGACTCCAATTCATTGCTGAAAAGTATCGATTGAACCGTAACATCATATCGTTGAGCCAAGTCTTCAAGCGTTTCCCCTTGCTGAACAATGCAAACCTTCATCCTTACTAGTTCTTCTTCTTGTTTCCGTCCGAATAAATCCATGATGGATAGCTGCTTTTCATCATGATTGGCCGTTTCTTTATCATCACGTTCCGCGGCTTGTTTCCTGCCTTTGAAATACTTACCCTCCTTAGCCGGAGGCGCTGGTCTTTCCCTCTTTTTGAATAGATCGCTTATGGACGAATTGGATTCCTCTTCCTGTTCCACCTTCACATTCTCATTAAGGATAGGGCCCGCTGCAACGTCATCTTCTCCCTGCCAGATAACATCCTCGGATTCTAAATTTGAAACAGGGCTATTTTGATGCATGGTTGCATGACTTGGCTCTTCCACTACATCTTCTCTCAATGTCACCTTAGGAATATCCACCTTCTCCATGGAATCCTGCCTGCTTGGTACTTCCTCCAGTTTCGCCTCTTCCATTGAAGGTACCATTTCCTCGGAGTCATGCGGATTGCCAATTACTTCTTCTTCTACAGCTTCTTCCTCTCTATGCACTTCCGCTTCCCACTCCTCCTCTTCCGGATATGGTGAAACGGGCATTTCAAAAACTGGGGCATTATGCTGATCGCTTAAAAAAATCGGTTCCTCTTCTTCTTCTTCGTTTGCTTCGGAAACTCGTTTTGATTCTGCAGAAAAAGGCGCGTATAACTCTTCTTCCTCCTCATCACGGAAAACAGGCTGAAAATCCGGGATTGGCGGCACAGCAGCTGCATAAGGAATATATGACTCGTTTTCCCCATCCGTTTCTTCCTGTTCCTCTGTTTCCCCAACTTCCTGCTCAGTATCGAAACGTTCTTCCACATATGAATCATTATAGATTCCGGTTATCAAAAGGTCCGCCTGCAATTTCAAACAATTATGCTCTGGCATGGCATAATCAAAGCTTTGAATCGAGACATCGACCTCATCCAATGAGGCAATCCGATTATTCGGAATCGTTATATCAACCGGAAAACGGTGTGTGAACTCATTAAGTCCATCAAGATGCCTCTCGACCTTTTGAACTGCTTTTGGCAAAAAGGTCTGCGAAAACTCCTCTTCTTCACCATTTTGCGAGCCTTTGTATTCACCGCTTAAATCTAACGAGCCTCGTATATAAACATATTGATCACTTTCTTGAATCGCCACATTCGGATCAAGGGAAATGGAATATAGCTCAGCCACTTCCTGTCCCTTCTGGAACCAAACGGATTCCTCTAAAGAAAATCGTAAATACGATTCATTTTCTTGCGACAAGACAACTCCTCCTTTCAGCTTCAGGAAACGGTACCTATACCAATATCAATCTATGAAGGAAGGAAGCTGATTATTCCTTCATTTCATTTGCAATACTCCTTATCTTTCCTAAGCCTTTTAAAAAGAAGGAGATCCAATTATGTATCAATCGGGCTGAAAAATCCGGCATGATCCGGACTACCGTCTTATTAATTCGGCCTCCTACTTTTGATTCGTTTCTTCCATTTACTGATTGTATGCAAAAAAAACTGGCTGCCTTTCTCCAAAAGCCTTTGGTAGAAAGGGTAGCCAGTTCAAATTATTATCTAATATAGCGGTAGTTCATGATGCCTTGCATCATTTTTTTAATTTTGCAAAAGCCTGTTCTGCCGCTGCAATGGTCTTTTCAATATCTTCATCACTATGTGCAGTGGAAAGGAATAAACCTTCAAACTGTGACGGCGGCAAGTAGATGCCTTGATTCGCCATTTCCCTATAGTAAGAAGCAAAGAACTCTAAGTCGGATGTTTTAGCTGTATCATAGTTTATGACTTCTTCATTAGTAAAGAAAAGTCCAATCATGGAACCGGCACGGTTGAATGTATGGGGAACTCCGTACTTTTCCGCTGCTTCTCCAATTCCTTTTTCGAGCATATCCCCTTTTCGGGTGAACTCATCATAGGATTCTGGAGTCAATTGGCTCAGCGTTTCAAGGCCAGCCGTCATCGCAAGAGGGTTACCAGATAATGTCCCTGCTTGATAGATTGTCCCACTCGGGGCAATCTGTTCCATGAATTCGCGCTTGCCTCCGAATGCTCCGACAGGCAAGCCGCCGCCAATTACTTTCCCAAGGCAAGTCAGGTCAGGTATGATGCCAAAATAGCCTTGTGCACAATTATAGCCTACACGGAACCCTGTCATAACTTCGTCAAAGATCAATAAAGCCCCGTATTGGGTCGTCACTTCACGTAAGCCTTCGAGGAAACCAGGTTGTGGCGGAACCACGCCCATGTTCCCTGCAACAGGTTCCACGATGATGCAAGCGATGTCTTCGCCAAATTGTTCAAACGCATATTTGGTTGCAGCAAGATCATTATATGCTACGGTAATCGTATTTTTAGCAATGCCTTCCGGTACTCCAGGGCTATCCGGTAAACCTAACGTTGCAACGCCGGAACCCGCTTTGATTAGCAATGAATCGCCATGGCCATGATAGGAACCTTCGAATTTCAGGATTTTATCACGGCCTGTAATGCCTCGTGCCAGCCTTAGTGCACTCATCGTCGCTTCGGTTCCTGAAGATACCATCCGAATCATTTCAATCGATGGCACCCGTTCAATGACCAACTTGGCCAGTTCATTCTCGATCAGCGTAGAAGTTCCAAAGCTTGTACCTGATTCCGCTACCTTTTTCAATGATTCCACGACACGGTCATTCGTGTGTCCAAGGATAAGCGGTCCCCATGATAGAACATAGTCGATATATTCATTTCCATCGATATCATACATTTTTGAGCCTTTTCCACGCTCCATGAAAATGGGATCCATGTCCACAGATTTAAAGGCACGTACCGGGCTGTTCACGCCGCCTGGCATCAAATTTTTTGCTTCGGCAAACGCTTTTTTCGATTTTTCATATGACCGCATGATTCCATCCCCTTTTTCCATTACAGGTTATATTTTTTATATCATTGATTATCTTCATTTATCCAGCGTGCTACCTCTTTTGAAAAATACGTAATGATCAAGTCGGAACCTGCGCGTTTCAAACCTGTCAGCATTTCCATCACTATCGCTTTTTCATCAATCCAGCCATTTTGGGCAGCAGCCTTGACCATTGAATATTCACCGCTGACATTATAGGAAACAACCGGAAGATTAAAGTTATTCTTAACGTCCCTGATGATGTCCATATAGGAAAGGGCTGGTTTCACGATTAGGAAATCCGCACCTTCAGCAACATCGGATTCAGCCTCACGGAACGCTTCAAGGCGATTGGCGGGATCCATTTGGTAAGTTTTCCTGTCGCCAAATTGTGGCGCACCATTCGCAGCATCACGGAATGGGCCGTAAAAAGCCGAAGCGTATTTCACCGCATAGGACATGATCGGAATATCTTCATAACCCGCTTCATCCAGACCTGTACGGATGGCCGCAACGAAACCGTCCATCATATTGGAAGGCGCAATGATATCGGCGCCGGCCTCTGCCTGGCTGATTGCCGTTTTGGCAAGAAGGTCAAGAGAGGCGTCATTAAGGATTTTTTCCCCTTCAACAACCCCGCAATGGCCATGGCTTGTATACTCACAAAGGCAGGTATCCGCAATGACAATAACTTCTGGATATTGTTTTTTAATAAAGCGGGTTGCCTCTTGCACAAGTCCGTTGTGATGAAATGCCCCTGTGCCTTGTTCGTCTTTATCATGATCAAAAGGGACACCGAATAAAATGACTGATTTGATTCCCAGACTCACGACCTCATCCATTTCGGCCCCCAGATTATCCATCGATAGCTGATAGATGCCCGGCATGGAGTTGATTTCATTTTTCACATTTTCCCCGTCGATGACGAAGATCGGATAGATCAAATCCTCTTTATGCAATTGTGTTTCACGGACTAATGCCCTCATGCCAGCACTTGCACGCAAGCGGCGGTGGCGATTGAATGGAATGTTTTTCATTTTAAAGTTCCTCCCTTTTCACTTCTTTTCAAGATGAAGCGTATTAACTCCGCAACCATGGCATCCGTCGTATATACATCTGGACATACATCGACGGATAGCCCATGTTTTTCAGCTGTTTTAGCGGCAATCGGCCCGATTGCTGCGATGATGATCCGGTCTATGTATGTATCCAATTCATGGCGTTTCATGATCTGCAAAAAATGATTGACCGTCGATGAACTCGTAAAGGTTATGATGTCGATTTCATGGTTCTTTATAAGACGCACCAGTTTTTTTTCACTGCTTCGGGGAAGCACTGTATGATAAATAATCACTTCATCACAAGATGCACCAGCTTCATTGATTGCCTCCGCAATGACTGCCCTTGCGAGATTTCCTTTTGCCAGCAGCACGCGTGCCCCCGGATCAAGCCGGGTATTGAACTCCGCCACGAACCCTTCGGCAACAAACTGAGCTGGAACGAAATCCGCCTTATATCCATGCCGTTTCAGGGCCGCTTCTGTTTTGGAGCCGATTACGGCTATTTTCGGAAGCTTTAAAGGCTGGTCTCCAAGTAGCTTAAAGAAGAAATCCACCCCATTTTGACTGGTCAGAATGATCCAGTCATATGTAAGCAACTCTTCTAACCGCTGTTGTACATCTTCCAAATGATCAGGAAGAGTGAACTCAAGCAATGGCACAAGAAGCGGCGTTCCGCCATTTTTTTCGATCGACTCTTTTAAACCATCTGCCTGTCCTTTCCCTCTGGTGATTAACACCTGATAATCCTTAAGAGGTTGAACGGGATTCATTACTGATCAAGCTCTTCTTTTACGCGATCGATCAATTCTTTACCGCCCATTTCACTAATCTGTTTGGCAGCAGCATGCCCAACAGCCTCGGGATCGGCGCCCTCGACCATTTCTTTATAAATCACCTTTCCATCCGGGGCAGCGACCAAAGCCGTCAACGAAACGGATCCATTTTCTTTTGCCACCGCATATCCGGCAATCGGCACCTGGCATCCGCCTTCCATTTTATCCAAAAAGGCACGTTCCGCTTCAACCGTTCTTTTCGTTTTCTCACAGGTCAATTTCGCAAGTTCAGCCAGCAGATCCTTGTCGTCTTCGCGGCATTCAATGGAAAGTGCTCCTTGTCCAACTGCCGGAATGCAAATATCCTCATCTAAAAATTCCGTTACGATGTCCTGTTCCCATCCCATTCTTGATAGTCCGGCCGCTGCTAAAATGATGGCATCATAATCTTCCGTTTTCAGCTTATTCAGACGGGTATCGATATTACCGCGAATCCATTTAATTTCAAGGTCCGGCCTTCTAGCCAAAATTTGCGCGCCGCGGCGCAAGCTGCTTGTACCTATGATGGAACCGGGCTTCAGTTCGGAAAGAGTTTCATGGTTCTTTGAAATCAAGGCATCCCGATGGTCCTCCCTAGGTGGTATGCAGCCAATCGTCAAGCCTGGAGGCAGCACAGCAGGCATATCTTTCATACTATGTACGGCCATATCAATTTCTTTATCAAGCATCGCTTGTTCGATTTCTTTAACGAATAAGCCCTTTCCGCCTACCTTGGAAAGTGTTACATCAAGGATTTGGTCACCCTTTGTGACAATTTCCTTCACCTCGAACTCGTATGGGACCCCAAGCTCTTTAAGTTGATCGATAACCCAGTTCGTTTGGGTGATCGCTAATTTACTACGTCTAGAACCGACAATTATTTTTCTCATAGTTTCCTCCTAAGTATTCCAAAAGTGGAATGTTGAAAGGCTTCCGAAAAGGAAAAAGTTAATCAACACAATCATGAAAGAACCAATATTCAGAAAGGCTAGCGTCCTTCCATACATTTGTTTCCGAATTTTCAAGTATAAAAACACACTGTAAGCGATAAGCAAAATGAATGAGCCGATGATCTTCATGTCCAGCCAGGATACCCCAGGCACTTTTATATAAGCCCATTGAATCCCCAGGATAAGGGAGACCACCAATAATGGAACACCTATTACCGCGAGGACATAAGACATATGCTCGAGCTTTGTTAAATCGCCGAGTCGAAGCAGGCGTTTTCCCCATTTCTTCCTTTTCAGTAAATCATATTGAATTAAGTATAAAAGTGAAAAAACGAAAGAAAGCGTGAATGCCCCATATGATAGGATGGCAAAAGTGATATGTATGAGCAATAGCTCCGAAACGAGGCGCTGTGCAAGCACTTGAGATTCTATCTGAACAGGTGCGAATGTATGGATGGCCATGACCATGAAACCTAATACATTCGTAAAAAAGACCGTAAAATCGACTCTTAACAATCGGTTGATGATTAAAGATAACGATATGAGGACCCATGCATAAAAATATAGTCCTTCAAAAATCGTCAATACCGGGAACCTTCCCGTTTTCAACACATACAGAAACAAAAAAATTGTTTGCAGCACCCAAACAATAGAAAGCAACCAGAAGGCGACCCTATTCGCCTTCTGGTTATTATTAAGGAAATCGATAAAATATAAAAGCATACTTACGGCATACAACAAAACAGTGGCTTCATGCAATCTTGTCATTAGTAATTCCATCTCTACCTCATTACTGGACAGGAACTGGATTCAATAGGGATGACTTGGAGCTGTTCCGTTCTTTTTCATCCGCAACCAGCTGGTCTTCAATCAATTCCTCTAAATGGAAAATTTTCACGAAATTATTCAATTGCTCTTTTGCATTCGGCTCATCTGCCAGCTCTTTTGCATAAAGGATCGGATCTTTCAGCATTTGGTTGATGATGCTTTTCGTATGCTTGTTCAGAACTTTTTTGTCACGTTCGCTCAAATGCGGAAGCTTTCTTTCGATGCTTTCCATCGTTTCCTTCTGGATCGTTAGGGATTTTTCCCGTAATGAAGAAATGACGGGAACCACACCAAGCAAATTAATCCATTGGTTGAAGTCCACGATTTCCGATTCGATCATCAATTCTATTTTCTCGGCAGCTTTTTTACGTTCTTCGATATTGGCTTGCACGATCCCTTCAAGATCGTCAATATCATACAAGAAGACATTTTCCAGCTCACCCAATGTTGGATCGAGGTCACGCGGCACTGCGATATCGACCATGAAAATAGGACGGCCTTTACGAAGCTTATTGATGAATGACATCATTTCTTTTGTTACAAGAAGATCTTTTGATCCAGTGGAAGTAATCAGGATATCGGCATCCACTAAAGCGCATTGCAGCTCTTGAAGCT
Organism: Peribacillus sp. NPDC058002; assembly: GCF_042886655.1. NCBI lineage: Bacteria > Bacillati > Bacillota > Bacilli > Caryophanales > Bacillaceae > Peribacillus > Peribacillus sp. NPDC058002. Next base: position 15,592 of record NZ_JBHVQU010000013.1, read on the forward strand.
GTTTCGGCGTACCATTGAATCTCTCGGCCAGGTCGACCGCTTTCTGGAAGGTACGGTTAATGACCGTAATGCTGTCTGCGCCATTGCTATGAAGATTTTGAATGGCCAGCTCACCCATCTTACCGGCCCCAAGAATCAAGACATTCTTGCCGTTCAGGCCTCCAAAGATTTTTTTTGCAAGCTCGACTGCCGCATAGCTGACGGAAACGGCATTGGTATTGATTTCGGTTTCCGAATGAGCTTTCTTAGCTAATGTAAGGGCTTGCTTGAAGAGATGGTTAAAAACGGTACCGATGGTATCATCCTTCTGCCCTAACAGATAGCTTGAACGTACTTGTCCCAAAATCTGAGTTTCTCCCAGTATCATGGAATTCAAGCCGCAGGTAACTGAAAATAAATGCTCGACGGCCCCATCGCCTTCATAAATGAACAGATATTTAGAAAATTCTTCTTTATCGATATTAAACCATTCCGAAAGAAATTCCTTTATATAATACCTGCTTGTATGAAGCTGGTCACCGACCGCATATATTTCCGTCCTGTTACATGTTGAAATGATAATGTTTTCCAAGATGCTTTTTTTATTTTTAAGAGCTTTCATTGCCTCGGCAAGTTCGGCTTCGTTAAACGATAGTTTTTCCCGAATTTCTACAGGGGCAGTTTTGTAATTTATACCAACCGCTAGAATATGCATCCTTTTGTTTTGCACCCCCAAAATTTTTCATGTAAATTTATTATACCATGTACTAAAATGGTTTCACGCAAATAATATGAACAGTTTATGAAAACGTATGCTACCATGGAAAAGACAGCCAAAACGCCTGAATTGTTACAAAAGGTGTCTAAGCGGGTTTTGTATGTTACATACATATTTCGACATTGTGTACAAAAGTACCATATCAAAAATGGCAAAAAACTTCAAGTAATCGAATTGCATAGGAGGATAAAATGAAAACGCAGCGTATTTTCCCAGGAATCGTTTTAATCGGTTTCGGGCTCTATTTTTTTCTTGAACATTCCCAAATCGAAATCTTTCCAGGCTTTTTCAGCTGGCCCACTTTATTATGTATAGTTGGTGCCGCCTTCCTGATTCAGGCATATAGCGGTAATGAATATGAGTCCATCCTGCCAGGCGTCATCTTACTCGGGTTCGGGGCTCACTTCCACATCGTCGAGAACCTGGATATTTGGCCGGATAATATAGGTATCTTTATTTTAATCATCTCTCTGGGATTTATTCTCCGGGCACGTAAAACAAATTCTGGAATGTTTCATGGTATGGTAATATTCATCATCTCGATCACCTTTTTATTCTATGATAAAATCAAAACGTCTTTCGGGTTTGTTGATACAACTACTGCGAACATCGAAAGGTTTTGGCCATTTGCCTTGATGGCAATCGGCATTTATTTTTTGGTTCGAAAAAAGTGAAAATTTTTGTTTGGCCAATTTTTATGAATTCCATAATGAAAAAGGGTATTCCAGATGCGGAATACCCTTTTCTTTTACATATATTTCTTAAGGACGCCCCATGCTTGTTCCTTACCTTCGCCTGTTTCACCGGAGAATAGAAGCAATTCATCTTCTTTTTCCATATTTAATGTTTGGCGCGTGATTTTCAAGTGCTTTTGCCATTTGCCTTTTGGAATTTTATCCGCTTTAGTGGCAATAACGATCCGGGGCAGATCATAATGCTTCAGGAATTCATACATTGCGATATCATCCTTTGTCGGCGGATGACGCAAATCGACGATCAGAAGCGCAGCGCGGAGCTGGTCACGGGAAGTGAAGTACGTTTCAATCATCTTGCCCCAAGCATCACGCTCGGTCTTAGATACTTTTGCATAACCATAACCAGGTACATCCACAAAATGGAGTGCTTCATTTATGATATAAAAATTCAAGGTTTGCGTCTTACCCGGTTTAGAGGATGTGCGCGCCAAGTTTTTTCGATTGATCATTTTGTTGATGAAACTGGATTTCCCAACGTTGGAACGGCCTGCCAAGGCAAATTCCGGTATTGGGGTATTGGGATATTGTTCAGGCTTCACAGCACTGATGACAATATCTGAACTAGTCACTTTCATTCGTTCACACCTACCAATGCATGCTCAAGGACTTCATCGACGTGTGAAACTGGAACAAAAGTTAATGCTTTACGGACACTTTCCGGGATATCATCAATATCCTTTTCGTTATTTTGCGGGATGATGATTTTCGTAAGTCCTGCACGATGGGCCGCTAAAGATTTTTCTTTAAGCCCGCCGATCGGAAGAACCCGTCCGCGTAATGTAATTTCGCCTGTCATGCCTACCTCTTTTCTGATCGGCCTATTTGTAAGGGCCGATATTAACGCTGTTGCAATCGTGATGCCTGCAGAAGGGCCATCTTTTGGGACCGCACCTTCGGGGACATGAATATGGATATCATATTTTTCATGGAAGTTCGCATCAATCTGAAGTTTCTCGGTTTTTGAACGGACATAACTGAAAGCAGCCTGTGCTGACTCTTTCATTACATCGCCAAGCTTTCCTGTCAGTATCAGCTTGCCTTTACCTGGTGATAAGGAAACCTCGATTTGCAGCGTATCGCCACCTACCGACGTGTAAGCTAACCCATTGGCTACACCTACTTGGTTCTCGACTTCCGCCTGTCCATAATGGAACATGGTTTTCCCTAAAAACTCCTCGACATTCTTTTCAGAAATGACGACCCGCTTTTTATCTCCGGACACGATGATTTTTGCAGTCTTCCGACAGATGCTTGCAAGCTGTCGCTCCAGACTCCGAACGCCGGCTTCCCGAGTATAGTAACGGATGATTTTTGTTAGAGCTTCCTCACGGATTTGCAGTTGTGTCTTCAATAAACCATGGTTTTCCAGCTGTCTAGGCAGCAAGTGATCCTTGGCTATATGAAGTTTCTCTATCTCAGTATAACCTGCAATCGAAATGATTTCCATACGATCACGAAGCGGACCGGGAATCGATCCCAAATTATTCGCCGTCGCGACGAACATGACTTTTGAAAGATTGTAGGTTTCTTCAATATAATGATCACTGAAATTATGATTTTGCTCCGGATCAAGCACTTCCAGCATCGCTGCAGATGGATCTCCCCTAAAGTCATTGGACATCTTATCGACTTCGTCCAATAAAAAGACAGGATTGATCGTTCCGGCTTTTTTCATGCCTTGAATGATCCGTCCCGGCATCGCCCCTACATATGTGCGGCGATGTCCGCGGATTTCTGATTCATCGCGCACTCCACCTAAAGATATACGGACAAAATTCCTATTCAGGGATGAAGCGATCGATTTAGCCAGGCTCGTTTTCCCGACCCCTGGCGGTCCCACCAAACAGAGGATCGGTCCCTTCAATGAATTGGTCAATTGCTGGACGGCCAAATATTCAAGCACCCGCTCCTTCACCTTTTCCAAACCATGGTGGTCCCGGTTCAGGATTTTTTCGGCTTTATGAATATTCAAGTCATCTTTGGTCGCTTTGGTCCACGGAAGCGATATCAGCCATTCGATATAATTGCGGATGACAGAACTCTCCGCTGAGCTCGAAGGAACTTTTTCATAACGGTCCAATTCCTTTAATGCCGTTTCTTTAATGTGCTCAGGCATATTTGCTTCTTCAATCTTTTCGTTGAGGACCTCAATCTCCCCTGTTTTTCCTTCTTTATCGCCCAATTCCTTTTGGATCGCTTTCATTTGTTCTCGTAAATAATATTCCTTTTGAGTCCGTTCCATCGAACGCTTAACACGCTGGCCGATCTTTTTCTCGAGAAAAAGAACTTCCTTCTCGTTATTGATGATCTCGATGACACGGCTTAAACGCTCTTTCATATCAATGGTCTCAAGCACTTCTTGCTTCTCCTTCAATTTCAAAGGCAAATGTGAAGCGATTATATCCGCTAATCGCCCAGGCTCTTCAATATCCGAAGTGGAAGAAAACGTTTCACCGGTTATTTTTTTGGACATTTTTATGTATTGTTCAAAATAATCCAGTAGTGTGCGCATTAATGCTTGATGTTCAGCATCCTTTTCATCACTGTCTTCATATATTTTAATCTTGGCACCATAATGTGTCTCATAATCGTAAAATTCAATGACTTCTGCGCGGTTCAATCCTTCCACCAACACCCGGATTGTACCATTCGGAAGCTTCAACATCTGTTTTACCTTTGTTAAAGTTCCCATTGTAAATAAATCTTCTTCACCTGGTTCGTCCAACGAAACATCTTGTTGTGTCGTCAAAAATATAAGATGGTCTTCCACCATTGCTTTCTCAAGGGCTTGCACTGATCTATCTCGGCCTACATCTAAATGAAGTACCATCGTTGGATATACAAGCAATCCTCTTAGCGGCAGGAGGGGGACGATGATTTCTTTATCAGTCATTTCCTGACACCTCCATCTAATTAGTATCGTCGTTGTAAACTATTTACCCATGTTCTCAACCTTTTAACAATTCTATCCTATTTATATAGAAGTGTCTATTCGTTTACCTTAACACGTTTCGACTGCTTTTATTATCTCCAATATTGGATAAAAAAGCACGTCTGAATGCGGTTTATTTTACGTCAGGTTTGTCGGGAACGCCAATATGGTCCTTAAAATGCCCCGGTTCCATTTTTTAGCCGGGGCATTTCCTTTATACACTTTCTTTTTTCGATAGGTCCAAGGTTGTAAGGATTTGTTCCGACATCAATTCTTTTTTCAGTGCCTGATCCAGCACTTCTTTTACATTCGTAACGGGAATGATTTCTATATCCTTGATTTCAGATAGAAGTGGCTGCATGTTTTCGGCTGGGATGATTACTTTCTTAGCCCCAGCTAGTTTAGCCGCCTTGATTTTCGGAATGACACCGCCGATCGGTTTAACGCCGCCATGAATGCTTATTTCCCCAGTCATCGCCACGGTGTGATCAACAGGGATTTTATATATGGCCGAGTATATGCCTGTGGCCATGGCAATTCCTGCAGAAGGGCCATCTACTGGACTTCCGCCAGGAAAGTTCACATGGATATCGAATTGATCGGCAGGCACTCCCATCGACCGTAAAACCGTAATGACATTTTCTATCGAACCTTTTGCCATGCTCTTGCGGCGAATCGATTTGCCACTCCCGCCGCCGATACTCTCTTCTTCAACGATGCCTGTAATGTTTATCGAACCCTTTTCATCAGAAGCAGCCATGACCGTAACCTCGATTTCCAGCAACGCCCCGCTGTTGGGACCATAGACTGCAAGACCGTTGACAAGGCCTATTTTAGAATTCGATTCTATTTTCCTGTCCATTCTTTGTGTCAGCTGGCTGCTATGGGCCATCCAATCTATATCTTCTTCCCTGATAAACGTCCTGTTTTCATTAATTGATATTCCTGCAAGAGTCTGAATCATGTTGACAGCTTCCCTGCCATTTCGGGCATAATCCGAAATCGACTGCAAGCCTTTTTCACTGATGGTGATCCCCACTTTATCAGAGGCATTCTTAGCCACGGTGATTATTTCTTCCCGGTCAAGTTCTCGGAAAAACACTTCTATGCATCTTGAACGTATCGCAGGCGCGATTTCATTTGGCGTTCTTGTTGTGGCTCCAATCAGCCGAAAGTCAGCCGGCAGCCCATTTTTAAAAATATCATGGATGTGAGTGGGAATATTTTGATTTTCCTCTTGATAATAAGCACTTTCCAGAAAGACCTTGCGATCCTCCAATACCTTTAACAGTTTATTCATCTGTATTGGATGAAGCTCCCCTATTTCATCTATGAACAGTACGCCGCCATGAGCATTGCTGACTGCCCCCTGCTTAGGCTGCGGAATGCCAGCCTGCCCCATTGCCCCAGCTCCTTGGTAGATTGGATCGTGCACAGAACCAATGAGCGGATCGGCAATCCCCCGTTCATCGAACCTGGCTGTAGTGGCGTCCAATTCAACGAAAACGGCCGAATTCTTAAAAGGGGACTTGCCATTTTTCTTCGCCTCTTCCAAAACAAGTCTGGCAGCTGCCGTTTTCCCTACCCCTGGGGGACCGTAAATTATCACATGCTGGGGATTCGGCCCACATAAAGCAGCTTTTAAAGATTTAATCCCATCTTCTTGACCGACGATTTCATTAAATGTGCTTGGTCTAACCTTTTCTGCCAATGGCTCTGTTAACGAAATCGATCTCATCTTCCGTAATTGGTCCATCTCTTTACGTGAATCACGGTCAATGGAAACTTTTTGTGTCCGCTGGCCTTTCAATAAGTTCAAAAAATACAATCCAATAATGATCCCAAAAAAAAGCTGGATAAACAACGCCAATCCTGTCCAATTCATCGTATTCCCTCCTGCACTCTCCTAGTTTGTCATTTCTGTTAGTATCTCCTTTGGAAGGGCGAAATTATCCAAGAAATTCGTGTTGAAAATTTTGGCGTTTTTATCCTAAATAACAACAATTTATAAAAAGACAAAGAAAAAGACTGCCAGGTTGAACTGGCAGTCTAGACTGTAAATAACTCAAAATTAAATTGGTTTTACCCTACTGTTTTTTTGAAGTTCGAATTGATTTTCCACTACAGGCACCGCTTTCCGCGGGCGGTCCGGGAGCCTCCTCGGCGCCCTGCGCCTACGGGGTCTCCCTAGGACGCGTATTCAATCAGGAGTCTCGCACCTTCCATTCCAACAAACAAAAAGACTGCCAGGTTGAACTGGCAGCCTTGCTTTTCCATAAGATCAAGCAGATGTTTTCTTTTCTTGGCCTTTGATGGTTGTACCGTCTTTTAGGACGAGCTTTGGAGATTCGTTTTTCGAAATCGTGCTGCCAGTGATTACACATTTTGCAACGTCATCACGTGAAGGCAGATCGAACATCACTTCAAGAATGATGCCTTCGATGATGGAACGCAGACCACGTGCACCAGTTTTACGTTCAATTGCCTTTTTAGCAATTTCACTTAGCGCTTCCTGTTCGAATTCCAATTCAACATCGTCAAGCTCAAGCAATTTTTGATATTGTTTAACAAGGGCATTTTTCGGCTGTGTAAGGATTTCAATCAAAGCAGCTTCATCCAATTGCTCAAGAGTCGCAATTACCGGAAGACGTCCGATGAATTCCGGAATTAATCCGAAACGAAGCAAGTCTTCAGGAAGGACTTTGGAAAGCAATTCTTTTTCTGCAATATCATCCTTTTTCACATCAGAGCCAAAGCCGATGACTTTTTGACCAAGACGGCGTTTGATGATCGGTTCGATGCCATCAAAGGCACCGCCGCAGATGAACAAAATATTAGTCGTATCGATTTGGATGAATTCCTGATGTGGATGTTTACGGCCACCTTGAGGCGGAACGCTTGCAACCGTTCCTTAAAGTATTTTCAATAAAGCTTGTTGCACACCTTCACCAGACACGTCACGTGTAATGGAAGGATTTTCCGATTTACGGGCAACTTTATCGATTTCATCAATATAAATGATGCCTTTTTCCGCTTTTTCCACATCATAATCTGCTGCTTGGATCAATTTTAGCAAGATGTTTTCGACATCTTCCCCAACATATCCAGCTTCCGTCAATGAAGTGGCATCAGCAATGGCAAAAGGAACATTCAGTAATCGCGCCAATGTTTGCGCAAGAAGGGTTTTCCCGCTTCCAGTCGGTCCGATTAGGGCGATGTTACTTTTTGAAAGCTCCACATCGTCGACTTTGCTATTGGAATTGATACGTTTATAATGGTTGTAAACAGCGACAGCCAAAGATTTCTTCGCCTGTTCTTGTCCAATCACATATTCGTCAAGAATTTCACGGATTTCCATAGGCTTAGGAACATCTCTGAATTCTACTTCTTCATCAGTTCCCAGCTCTTCTTCGACGATCTCCGTACAAAGTTCTATACACTCGTCACAAATATAGACACCTGGACCAGCAACCAGTTTACGGACTTGTTCTTGTGTTTTACCGCAAAAAGAACATTTTAACTGTCCTTTTTCATCATTAAATTTAAACATGTACGTTCACCCCTTTAAATACTCTTCCAACTCTATAACATAGCGGTACCCAATCGTAATGAAAAGAAACTAGGCACACATCTACTTAAACATTCCAAAATCCTAAGTATGTTTTGCATTTTATCATGTTCTTGGAAGTTTAGTAACAAAAATGCTCACGGTCCGAGTTGTTAAATAAGTACAATAATCAATCAATATGTATTTGCCCTTTACCAGTATGCCCAAAACTTTAGATTTTTAAAAGCAGCATTTGCTGTATAAATATGTATATGCGGTATTAGAACTAATCTACACCGAAATCCCAAAAAAATCAATCAGGAAATAACCGATATTTGAAATTTACACTGATTCTCAATATGTATAAAACAAGGCACGATTACTCGCGCCTTGTTTTTTAAAGGAAATATTTTAATCTACTTATTTAATAACAATTATTTTGCGTCAACTGTTTTGCTGTTTTCTACCAAGAAGTCAATTGCTTTCTTAATTTTAAGATCGCCTTTGATTCCTTCTAAGTTTCCAAGAGCTTGTTTGATCGCGTCAACTTCCATATTGTACATAGTAGCCATTTGTGCAAGTTCAGCTTCTACATCTTCGTCAGTAGCTTCAAGTTTTTCAACTTCAGCGATCGCTTCAAGAGTTAAGCTCGTACGAACTTGTCCTTCAGCTTCTTCTTTCATTTGCGCTTTTAAAGCTTCTTCATCTTGACCTGAGAATTGGTAGTAAAGCTCCAAATTAAGACCTTGAGATTGAATGCGTTGAGAGAACTCATTCATCATGCGGTCAACTTCGTTTGAAATCATTGCTTCAGGAACGTCTATTTCTACACCTTCAACAGCTTTACCAATTACAGTGTTTTGAATGAAGTTTTCTTCTTCATGTTTTTTGTCATGCTCTAATTTATGTTTTGTTTTTTCTTTAAGTTCAGCCAAAGTTTCCACTTCGTCGTCGACATCTTTCGCGAACTCATCATCCAACTCAGGAAGTTGTTTTGTTTTGATTTCGTGAATTTTCACTTTGAATACAGCTGGTTTACCTGCAAGTTCAGCAGCATGGTATTCTTCAGGGAATGTAACTTCGATATCTTTTTCAGCGCCAGTTTCAAGACCTACAAGTTGCTCTTCAAATCCTGGAATGAAAGAGTTTGAACCGATTTCCAATGAATGGTTTTCTGAAGCTCCGCCTTCGAATGCTTCACCATCAACGAATCCTTCGAAGTCAAGAACAACTGTATCGCCTTCAGCAGCTTGTCCTTCTTCTTTAACGACAAGCTCAGCTTGACGCTCTTGCAAAGTTTTCAATTCGTTTTCAACATCTTCGTCAGTTACTTCAGTATTGAATTTTTCAACTTCAACACCTTTGTAATCTCCCAATTTAACTTCAGGCTTAACTGTTACAGTTGCAGTGAAGATCAGGTTTTCGCCTTTTTCCATTTTCTCGATGTCGATTTCTGGACGATCTACAGGCTGAATTCCAGCTTCTTCGACAGCATTTGCATAAGCATCTGGAAGAATGATATCAAGCGCATCTTGGTAAAGTGATTCTACGCCGAATTTTTTTTCGAACATTTGACGTGGCATTTTACCTTTACGGAAGCCAGGTACATTTACTTGTTTCACTACTTTTTTGAAAGCTGCGTCTAAACCTTCGTTTACTTTTGCAGCGTCAACTTCGATTGTTAGTACGCCTTGGTTACCTTCTTGTTTTTCCCATTTTACAGACATGTGTTTCCCTCCAAAAATCTATATACTTCAATAATAAGCATTGGATGAATATGCTTTGCAAGTGTTAACAAGTCATCCTTCAAATATACCCCAAAAATATTGGGGTAATCGTCAAAATTAGACGATTATACATTACAACCACTACATTATACCACAGGATTAATCTGTTACAACAGCAATAGCTTAAATAATGGGATAAGAAATTTCTTCAATTTCTTTTATATTGGAAAGAATATCCGCAACGCTTTCCTCATCAGCTTGGTAAAGGTCCGCTAATTCCCTCATGAAAACTTCCCCGGTCATGTATTCTTCCGCCAAGGCATGATAGGCAGCTGCCCATGCAGGCAAACTTTCTGGTCCGGGTTCAAAAGGAAACAATAAAAAAGAATGACGTTCAATCAAACTATGGACCATTTCAAATAAGCTCGGATTATCCTGACTGATTTCCTCTTCGGTCAGCCCGGTTACCTTCTTATAAAAGTCCGTCTCCTTCAAACTTTTCAATTCGCTTGGTATGACCGACTTTGATTGATTGAATTTCTTCAACGTCACTTCCTCGTTATATTCCTGGTCGATAAGGATGTTAAGGAGCATCGTTTTAAAGAAAGGGTGTTCCTCATCTTTTTGTAGGAATTCTTCGATTTGAGGGATAAATGGTCGAATATTGATATTCGTGAGTTTTGAAATGACCATAAGCATGTCATTATCCGTTTTCCCTTCAAAAAGTTCATCCTCCTGCAATTCCTCTGAAAGCTGCTGATTTTGCCTTTCCTTTTCCTCTTTTTTATCCTCAAGGGCCCTTTTACTGAACTGAAGCATCTTTTCGAAATGTTCCTCTTTATCAAAAGGAATTTGGCTTTCTTCAAATAGCAGTTCGATCGTCGTGACCATTTCCTGATGTTCGCCTAATTGCAGCAGTACCATCAAATAAATATTGATCAATTGAAAATAGTCGCCGATGCCTTTATTCAGCATCTCTATACACAACTCTTTTGACTCCTGGTAATACTCAAGTTCGACTAATGAGACCACTAGTCCCATGCAAACTTCATCATTTTCGGGCTCATACTCCCTGGCTTGGCTGAAAAGCTGTGCAGCCGCTTTAAAGTTTCTGTTTCCAAGCTCATCCAGCCCTTTTACAATCAGCCTTTCACCGAGATTTGGAAAGGCGATAATTTTGGTTTCTCCGACCTTCTTTTCGTTGTTCTCATTATCCATCCTATTTTCCGCCTCACCGTTCGCTTTTTGAGAAACAGTTTAGCATGTAATAGCTGGAAACACAAAAAATTATATGCCTGATGAACGCCTTTTCGGCTTTCCCCTATAAAAAAAATCCCGCATCCTTTCAATTATGAAAGGAGAACGGGATATGACCTTCTTCGATTAAATACTCGTTACAGTCTTTTTTTGAGATTCATAGGCAGAAATCTCTTTATCATATTGGAGCGTTATCGAAATTTCATCCCAGCCTTTGATGAGCATTTCCTTCCAATATGGATGAATTTCAAAGCTTGTTTCAAACCCTTGACCATCTTTCAATGTCTGATTGGGAAGGTCGATCGTCAACTCATAATCAGGTGCCGACACCCTCTCCATTAAATAGCTTACTTCAGTCTGGGTTAAAGCGATGGGGACCATGCCATTTTTCATGCAATTACTTTTAAAGATATCAGCATAAGAAGGAGCGATGATGATATCGAATCCGTAGTCTTTCAATGACCAAGGGGCATGCTCACGCGAAGAACCGCAGCCAAAATTCTCACCTGCTATTAAAATGGACGTGTTTTGATTATAGGGCTGATTCAATTCAAAATCAGGACGTTCCTTTCCATCTTCATCAAAACGCCAGTTATAGAATAAAAACTCGCCAAATCCGCTTCGCTCAATCCGTTTTAAAAATTGCTTAGGAATGATTTGGTCCGTATCCACGTTTTTACGGTCAAGTGCCGCCGCTCTTCCTTTATATATAATAATGGGTTCCATTCTCTGCACCTCCGGTTAATTCGTATTCTTAATGGACTTGTTCAGTTCTTTTCAAATTCCTGATATCGACAAACTTCCCATGAATGGCTGCCGCGGCAGCCATGGCCGGACTAACCAGGTGCGTTCTTGCTCCAGCTCCTTGCCTGCCTTCAAAGTTCCGATTACTTGTGGAGGCACAATGCTCACCGGCGGGAACAACGTCAGGATTCATGCTGAGGCACATGCTGCAGCCCGATTCACGCCATTCGAATCCCGCTGATTTGAAAATCTCATCCAACCCTTCATCTTCCGCTTGCCTTTTGACGCTTTGTGAACCAGGAACGACCATCGCCCGAACCCCTTTATGAACAGTTTGGCCTTCGATCATTTCTGCGGCTTGCCGTAAGTCCTCAATGCGTGAATTGGTGCACGATCCTATGAATACATGTTGTACGGGAATTTCCGTGATCGGCATACCTTCCTCAAGACCCATATACTCAATGGCCCGATTCAGTTCTTTAGGATCCATGATATCTTCTGCGAAGGTAGGTACTTTTCCGTCCACTCCACTAGCCATTCCAGGATTCGTCCCCCAGCTGACCATTGGTGAAATCAGACTGCCATCAAGAATGATTTCTTGGTCATATACAGCATCCTCATCACTGGAAAGTGACTTCCAATCCTGAACACATCGCTCGAACTCTTCTCCTTTCGGCAAATATTTACGACCTTTCAAATAAGAGAAAGTTGTTTCATCGGGAGCTACCAGCCCGGCTCTTGCCCCGCCTTCGATCGACATATTGCAAACCGTCATTCTCTCTTCCATTGACATATCGCGGAAAACCTCCCCACAATACTCAATGATATGTCCCGTACCGAAATCGACACCGAATTTAGAAATCACATATAAAATGACATCTTTCGCCATCACGCCATGACCAAGCTTGCCATTAACCTCAAGCTTTAATGTTTTGGGTTTTGTTTGCCATAGGGTTTGTGTGGCCAAAACATGCTCGACCTCACTCGTACCGATTCCAAACGCAATCGAGCCAAACGCACCATGTGTGGAAGTATGACTGTCACCGCAGACAATCGTCATCCCTGGCTGTGTAAGGCCTAATTCCGGCCCGATAACGTGAACGATACCTTGATCCGGGCTGTCTAAATCAGCAAGACGGATACCGAACTCCTTACAGTTTTGCTCAAGCGCCTCTAATTGTTTCCTTGCAATATCATCCTCGATGAAATAGCGATTAACGGTTGGCACATTATGATCCATTGTCGCGAAAGTGCGTCCTGGTCTCCTGACTGAGCGTCCTTTTAATCTCAAACCTTCAAATGCTTGCGGGGAGGTCACTTCATGAATATATTGAAGGTCAATATAAATTAGATCCGGTTTATTCTCCTCTTCATTTACAATATGGCGATTCCATATTTTCTCTATAATCGACTTTCCCATCACTATCCCACCTCGATCAATCTTGTATTTTTTTTAAAAAACACGGCCTAATGTTAGGCCGTGAAAGAAGTTTATGCGTAAGCTCCCATGATGTTGGAAATGGCTTCCTGGTCTAAAAGATTTGCTTTAATTTCTGCAATCATTTCTGAAGTGGACGTAATATTCGGTTGGCCATTTGCGATATCGCCTGTTCTCAAGCCATATTCAAGGACCCTTTCCACCGCCTGCTCAACGGCTTTCGCTTCATCTTCCAAACCAAAGGATAGACGCAGCATGGAAGCCGCCGATAAAATCGTCCCAATCGGATTGGCCAGATTTTTTCCCGCGATATCCGGGGCAGAGCCATGAATCGGTTCATATAGATTTGGCCCTTTTGTTGAAATGGAGGCGGAAGGAAGCATTCCAAGCGAGCCAGTCAATACCGAAGCTTCATCGCTTAAAATATCGCCGAACATATTCTCCGTCACGATAATATCAAATTGTTTCGGGTTTTTGATCAATTGCATGGCTGCATTATCAACAAGCATATGTTCAAGGGTTACATCCGGATAGTCCTTGGCAATTTCTTCAGCCGTCTCACGCCACATCCTGCTGGATTCAAGAACATTCGCTTTATCCACGGATGTTACTTTTTTCTTGCGATCCGATGCTAATGCAAAAGCAAGTTCAATGATGCGCTTCATTTCGCTTTTCTGATAGAAAAGGGTATCGACGACTGCCTCTTTCCCCTCTTTTTCAACGCGCTCACTTGGCTTTCCGAAATAAAGGCCGCCAGTTAGTTCCCTGACAATCACGAAATCCACATCTTCAATGAATTCCTTTTTAAGAGGAGAAGATCCCGACAAGCTGGAATAATAGCTGATTGGACGGATGTTGGCATAAAGATTCAAATCTTTTCGGATTTTCAGCAAACCTCGTTCCGGTCTTAGGTGCGCAGGCTGGTCATCCCACTTAGGCCCTCCAACGGCCCCTAATAATACCGCATCGCTGTTTTTACAAATCTCCACTGTTTCATCCGGCAGGGGTGAACCTGTGTTATCGATGGCCCCGCCGCCAATCTCACCATATTGAAATTCAAAATCGTGTCCATATCTTTGGGCAACGGCTTCGAGGATTTCTACAGCGCCTCTTGTTACTTCTTTCCCGATGCCATCTCCTTGAAGCACCGCAATATTCCTTTTCATCGAAATCTCCCCTTCCTATAGTAATACTGCTTTTTCTTCTAGTTCCTTCATGATGATCACACGGTTCACAGCATTCAAATATGCTTTGGCGGATGCTTCCAAGACGTCCTGATCAAGACCGCGGCCGCTTGTTTCCACTCCGTTATAATCAATTTTCACAAAAACCTGGGCAAGGGCATCCATTCCGCCGCCAACCGATTGAATTCGATAGTCCAGCAAGCTGATCTCGCTGCCCAAACATCTTTCAAGCGTGTTATATAGGGCTTCTACACTTCCCGCACCTGTAGCCGCTTCCTGAATCTCTTCATTATCGCCTTTTTTCAGCGTGACCGTCGCAGTCGCCGTCTGATGGGTACCGTGGGAAATCTGTAAGGCAACCATGTCATAAAAACTGATATTCGTCGCTTTCTCTTCAAGCACCAGTGCAACGATATCTTCATCCGTCATCGTCTTTTTATTATCGGCCAATTCCTTGAATTGGACGAATAACGAGTTCATTTCCTCATCCGTTACCGTAAAATTCAACTCTTGTAATCTTTCTTTGAAAGCATGGCGTCCTGAATGCTTTCCTAAAACGAGTGAATTGGACGAAACACCGACGAGTTCAGGTGATATGATTTCGTACGTCGTTTTTTCTTTTAACACGCCATCCTGGTGAATGCCAGATTCATGCGCGTATGCATTGGCACCAATAATGGCTTTATTAGCTGGAACTTGCATTCCCGTAAGGCGGCTGACCAAGTCACTGGTCCTTTTAATTTCATTCAGTACAAGATCCGTTCCCGCTTGATAGAAATCTTTACGGATGTAGAGTGCCATCGCCACTTCTTCAAGGGCCACATTTCCGGCACGTTCTCCGATTCCGTTGATTGTCCCTTCGACTTGCGTAGCCCCTCCTTCGATGGCAGCCAACGAATTGGCTGTCGCCATTCCAAGATCGTCGTGGCAGTGTGCGGATAAACTAACTTTATCAATAGAAGGAACATGTTCACGAAGGTACCTGAAAATGTTTCCGTATTCGATTGGAGCTGCATACCCTACAGTATCCGGGATGTTAATGACCTTGGCACCAGCTTGAATGACCTCTTCAACGATTTCAGCCAAATAGTCAAGTTCTGTACGGCTTGCATCTTCTGCAGACCATTGCACGATCGGAAAACGCGCTGCCCCGTACTTAACCATTTCTACCGCCTTTTCAATCACTTGCTGCTTCGACATTTTCAACTTATATTCACGATGAATGGGCGAAGTGGCGATGAACGTATGCAATCTTGGTTCTGCGCCGCCCCTTAATGAATCCCAAGCTGCATCAATATCACCCTTTACAGCACGCGCCAGCCCTGTGACAGAGCTGTTTTTGATTTTGCGCGCGATTTCCTGTACTGAGTTGAAATCCCCTTTGGATGCTGCCGGAAAACCGGCTTCGATAATATCAACACCCAATCTTTCAAGCTGATAAGCAATTTCAAGTTTTTCGGTAAAATTCAAATTTACACCGGCTGATTGCTCCCCATCTCGAAGTGTAGTTTCAAATATATTAATTTTTCGCAACGGCAACCACTTCTTTCTCTTGTTGTTGAGGTTTCACGAATGGCATCATTTTTCTTAACTCACGGCCAACCACTTCGATTTGATGTTGGTTTTCACGATTATTGATCGCATTGAAGACTGGACGATTCGCTTGGTTCTCCAAGATCCATCCCTTAGCGAACTCACCATCTTGGATGTCTTTCAAGATCGCTTTCATTGACTCTTTCGTAGTTTCCGTCACAACGCGTGGTCCAGAAACGAAATCTCCCCATTGAGCTGTGTCAGAAATGGAATAGCGCATGTTTTCCATTCCTCCTTCATACATAAGGTCGATGATTAATTTAAGTTCATGTAAACACTCGAAATATGCTACTTCCGGTTGATATCCAGCTTCTGTCAAGGTTTCGAATCCAGCTTTCACAAGGGCAGTCAATCCGCCGCAAAGTACTGCCTGTTCTCCAAATAGATCCGTTTCCGTTTCTTCCTGGAAAGTGGTTTCCAAACCGCCAGCTCTTAATGAACCGATTCCCCGAGCATACGCAAGCGCCAATTCCCTTGCTTCACCCGTTACATTTTGATAGATGGCGAATAATGCCGGCACCCCTGCACCTTGTTCATATGTACGGCGAACAAGATGTCCCGGACCTTTTGGAGCGACTAATAATACATCCACGTCTGCCGGGGGAACGATTTGATTGAAATGGACGTTGAATCCGTGTGCGAACATTAACGCTTGCCCTGCACGCAATACCGGTTTGATTTCTTCTTGGTATACTTTCGGCTGAGTTTCATCCGGTAATAGGTTCATGATTACGTCTGCCTGTTCAGCTGCTTCTTTCACTGTGTAAACATTAAAGCCGTCTTCCACCGCTTTATCGAATGATTTACCTTTCCTGATTCCGATGATTACATCTACACCGCTGTCACGTAGGTTTTGTGCGTGTGCATGTCCTTGTGAACCATATCCGATTACCGCTACCTTTTTATTGTTGAAAAAATTCTCGTTTGCTTCTGCGTTATAATATACTTTTGCCATAATAATTACATCTCCCTTTTCATCATTGTTTTTGTTTTGTTTTTTTGTTTTGGTTTATACGATTGTTGCACTCTTAGCGTGTGCAATTTGCATTCCACGCGGGATGGCGGCTGTCCCTGTCCTTGCCAATTCCTTGATGCCATATGGCTTGATCAGTTCAATGAAGGCTTCGATTTTATCCGATTCCCCAGTGATTTGAACTGTCAGGCTATCTTTACTGACATCTATAACTGACGCTCGGAAGGGTTCGATGACTGAATAAATCTCGGCTCGGGTTTGTGTGGTCACCAATATTTTAATGAGTGCCAGTTCCCTCGCCACAATCGATTGATTCGTAATATCAAAAACTTTCAAAACATCGACCTGCTTATTCAATTGCTTGGTGATCTGTTCAATGACAGCTTCATCATCAACATCGACCACGAAGGTCATCCTTGAAATGCCATTCTGTTCGGAGGGTCCGACAGTCATGCTTTCAATGTTATAATTTCTTTTCGTGAACAGGTTCGTAATCCGATTCAGGACACCTGGCCGGTTGTTCACGGTTAGGCTAAGAATTCCCTTCATTGATTAAACTCCTTCCATTTCATCAAGCCCTTTTCCTTGTGCTACCATCGGGAAGACATTTTCGTTTTGTTTTACACGGAAATCAATCAACACTGGACCATCAGTCTTTAACGCTGCATCCAGACAGTTGCTAGCCTCTTCCTCCGTCGTCACTTTGTATCCTGGTATACCATAAGCATCGGCCAATTTCACGAAATCCGGATGCGATTGAAAAATACTGTGTGAGAATCGGTTATCATGAAAGAGTTCCTGCCACTGTCTTACCATCCCGAGTGCCCCGTTGTTGACGATGATGATCTTGATCGGCAAATTCATTTCGGCAATGACCGAAAGTTCCTGCAGGCACATCTGGAATCCACCATCCCCCGAAATGGAAAGCACCGTCGCTTTCGGATTCGCCAATTGAGCTCCAAGAGCCGAAGGTAAGCCAAAGCCCATCGTCCCCAATCCACCGGAAGTGACCCATGAATTCGGTTTGTTAAACGGATAGTATTGTGCTGCCCACATTTGATGCTGTCCAACATCCGTCGTAACAATGGCCTCCCCATTCGTTTTTTCATGAAGCATCTGGATGACACGCTGAGGTTTCAGTACGCCTTCTTCATGTGTATAACGCAATGGAAACTCTTCATTCCATGCCGTCAGCTGCGTTGTCCATACATCAATTTCCGGTTTCTTTCCATTTTGCGCAATCAGCTCCGCCAGTGCTTCCTTGGCACTTCCGACGACCGGAATTTTTGTCTGCACATTTTTACCGATTTCCGCTGGATCAATATCGATATGGGCCACTGTTGCATGCTGTGCGAATTTCGCCAGATTCCCAGTCAATCGATCATCGAACCTGGCACCGATATTGATTAATAGGTCACATTTCGATAACGCCATGTTTGCTGCATAGCAGCCATGCATACCACCCATTCCGATAAAGAGAGGATGTTCCGCCGGAAAGCCTCCAAGACCCAATAAAGTATGGACGACGGGAATGCCTTGCTGCTCGACATATTCCTTTAATAGATGGGAGGCCTTTGCATGCAGGACTCCTGCCCCTGCAAGAATGACCGGTCTTTTCGCTCCGCTTACGGCTTCAACAAGCTTTCTGATCTGTAAGTAATTAGGCTTGGTCGTCGGCTGATAGCCAGGGAGATCCATTTCTGGCTCCTTATCAGTCGATTCACCTTGTATAATGGCCATATCCTTAGGTATATCGATTAATACTGGACCGGGGCGGCCGCTTGAAGCGATATAAAAAGCTTCTTTTATAATGCGCGGAAGGTCTTCCGGCTTCCTCACCTGATAGTTATGTTTTGTGATCGGGGTAGTAATCCCCAGTACATCAGCTTCCTGGAAAGCATCCGAACCAATTACACTGGTAGCAACCTGACCCGAAATTACCACAAGCGGTAAAGAGTCAATCATCGCATCGGCCAAACCGGTGACAATGTTCGTTGCCCCTGGACCGGATGTGACTATGACCACCCCCGGCTTGCCGGTAATCCTGGCGTATCCTTCCGCTGCATGAATCGCACCTTGTTCGTGCCTTGTCAAAATATGAAAAAGTTCTGAACTGTAAAGCTTGTCATAAATCGGCAATACAGATCCACCCGGATAACCAAAGATGACTTCAACATTTTCCTTTTTCAATGCATCCAGCAGAAATTCGGCTCCACTATAATGTGTCTTTCCACTCTTCCGATCAGCAACAACTGACTTTTGTGTCATTTCGTAAAAACCTCCTTCACTTTTCCACTAAACGTTTTCCTAAGATTCAGAATTTTCAGCTTTTTAAGCATACAAAAAAGCCTTTTCACCCCAAATGTACTTGCACTCGGCAAGTTAAAGGGGTGAAAAGGCTTGATGAGCCACTCCACGGTACCACCCTTTTTCGCATGAACATCCATGCGCACTTTGAATAGCCTACACTATTCTCTGTTTTGGTAACGGGTACTGGTACGCACCCGTTCAGCCCTACTAGTCTGACGTTCAAGCTGAAACTCCAAGGTGAGTTCATCTTTCGGGACAATACCGGCTCTCAGCTACCCGGCTCTCTGTGACTGCCTTTTTAAAAGACTACTTATCCTCTTCAATGCTTTTCGCATTATTCACATTTTTCAAAACGCTTATGTTTGATGTCTTGTATTTGTGATTATCTTACGTGTATTTAAGGTAGTAGTCAACAGGTTTTTTGAAATTTTTTGATAATTCCAAATTGAAAGATTTGTTGTATACGCTTACATACCTATCATGACCACATTCTACAAAAAAAGTTTTTTCAATTTTTAATTTTTAAAATATCAACCATCCCATTAAATTTAACTTCCCCACCGAAATATCCTCGCACTACCCACATGATGCCAGTCACCGGTAATGATTTTCCCAAATAGCGGGGGTGAAGATCATCTAAAAAAATGACAGAGGGCTGAACACAGGTGATATTACTCATCCCCTGGTCAGCCCTCTAGTTCATTTAGCCAATACATCCTCGTATTCTGCATTTTTTTCAAATTGTTTTTGAACGAAAGAACATACCGGAACAATTTTCAGTTTTTCCTCCCGTGCGAATCCTATTACCTTTTCAACTAGGGCATTTCCTACCTTTTGCCCGCGAAGCTTGTCAGAAACAACAGTATGATCCACCGTGATTTCATCATCACCTGATTTAAAGAATGTGATTTCCGCTAGTTTCTCACCAGATTCTTCGACAAAAAAAGAACTTTCACCTTTTTTGATATCCACCATCTTGATGACCTCCTTATAGTTCCTCTTTATCATATCTCACAAAACGGAAATTAAACAAATATTAAAACGTAATCGAAATTGAATAAAGTAAAGTTCCTCCAAAAGCTTTAAAGCTAGCGTTGACCATGTTAAGTTTATTCACAAACTGATGATGGCTGTTCATATTTTTTCAAGGAAGGCAAAAGACATTACTTGATCGACCTTTTCCTTGCAGCTGATATTCCCTTCCGGTGAAAACTAAGCTTTCCCATGGCTGACGTGTAAAATACTGAATGAAATTCTTTTAAAAGGTTTTTATTACTCTTTCAAACCCAAATTGAAATACAGTGTTTTTCAAGCTTTCGTTTTTTGATAGCATTTACTTAATGGTATAAATCTTCCCGTGGTGATGTAAGAATAAGCATATAATAGATGATACTAAAAAAACTGCCCTATTTAGGTTAGGGCAGTTTTTAAAATTTTATGAACACAAAATATAAAATGATCATCGATAACAATATGACCATAAAAACAGCGATTAGAATTACATGCGCACTTGAAGGCCGGAACGTTCCTTCATTGATTTGCCGCTTCTTCTGAAGATATCCGAATGTCGCCAGAACTGTAATCACAAAGCCCAATGCACATGCAAACATCCCCAGCACGATACTGATCAGATCAATCCGGGCATCCCGATGCACACCGATCGTAAAATGCAGGCTTGTCGCAAGAAAACCAACCCCCACTATCGCAATCACCGTTCTTATCCACGCTAAGAAGGTGCGCTCATTAGCCAGATGCTGCTGCGCATATTTCAATTGGTCTTTCTCCATGTCATCACCTTAATCGCACAATTTTATTCAACCTTAAAAATCAATCACCTTTTCAGCAGCCGAAAAGCCCTGATCATAGACCCGACAAACATTAGCCCTGCACCGCCAAGTAATAAATATATACATAGTGTTTTATCAATAACATTCAAAGGATAAAGAAAGGCCCCCAGCGCAACGATTGTCCCTATCCCCGTTATCGTCCATCCTATTTTTTTCATTCGCAACTCCTAAAATTAATTATTTAGTGAAGGTCCCCCACGGGTTTCCCCTTATTTTAAAAAGTTCCCTCATTACTAGCTTAAACCATTTAAAAACTAACAACAAGTGAGATCCCTTAATATCTTCACGCAAAAAAGGAGCCATAAATGACTCCCTGTTTGAACACGCCCAAATTCAGCCGTTTTTATTATCCTTATCCATGTATTCTTTTATTTTTTTCTTCCCACCCAGACCCGAAGTTCCTTTGTGCAAGTTTAGTAATTCGTGTAAAAGGACAACAATCACAGGAGCCGGGAATCATTCAGAATCTCTAAAGGCTGCATACAAGTCAGTTGGATTTCATTCTATTGTATCCCCGTTCTTCGTATGGCTGTATTTTTTCAAGCCACTCTTCTTCAAGTTTTTTCAATTCCCGTTTAGCATCAAAAAAACCTGTTTCTTTCGGTTTCATTACCTGCAGTACCTCAAAAGAAAAAGCCTCTTTCCCATATTCGTTCCACTCACCTTGCAGCACTTTATTCGTGTTTGTTCCGACTTCCAATTCAAATTGTTTCCCCTTCAACGTCTTTAAATTCCTGGTGCTTCCGATAAAGACTTTATTATTTACCTTATTTCTTATTTGGTATACACCTGCTTCTACTTTCGTTTCTTTATATAATTGCTTCAATTCTTTTTTACGATCCATATTTCATGCCTCCAGTCATCATTTCTTCAGCCAATATTGGCTTCCATCAGGCTTTCTATCCAAGAATCCATATTCTATTAAATATCTTCTCAATAGAACATGATCAGGATAAACGGCACCCAATATTTGATTGATTTCTTTTTCTTCGTATTTCCGCTCTTTTTCAAAACGGTTCATAATAATTTCTTGGAGAATGATCAGCCTTTGTTTTTCCTTTGGCGGGAAAGACTTTAATGCATCCTGACTGCCTTTAGGGAAGTATTTTTTCAGTACAGTCACCTTTTCATCCTCGGTAACGTTATAACGATCATCGACCATCCTTGCTTTTTGATGAAGCGGGATAAATGCCGGCGCATGTTCATCTTTATCTTTCAAAAGTTCCATCAGGGCTAAAAACAACTTAGCCTGACGCTCTTTCTCCTTCAACACAAAGCGATGGTTCCGAATGGTGGAAGGACTCCCAATCCCCATTTCCTCCTGAACCTCAGCATCATTCTTCCCTTGGTAAAAAAGGCGAAGAAGGCGATTTTGATGGTCCGTGAGACCTGTAAGTTTTTTATCGAGATCAATCAAGTAATCGAAAACGGAGCGGTGTGCATGTTCAATATGAATTCCCATATACCTCTTCGCTTCATAAAGAACTCCATCTTCCGGGTATACGATCCCCTTTTCAATTGCATTTCCGCACAGCAAACAAATATATTTATTCTCACCTTCTATATACCCTTGTTTAAGCTCATCCTGAGTCGCGCTCCAAAATATTTCAGCGTCCTTCATAAAACAAACACTTCCCTATAAAGTTTATAATATAATAAACATAATATTAATTTGTTTGCTTTTTGTCAATGTTTTTCCTGATTTTTTTATAATTCCAGCAACCGTGAAATCATAAAAAAATACATTGATTGGAAATAGAAAAAAGGCACCCGATCATGGATGCCTTTTTCTATGGAGCATAGTATTTGTCCTTCGTCAGAGCTCATTAAGTATTAGCTAGGCACAAACTTAAGTATTCCTTCCAGATAAACACCTTGTTCTTTACGTGTGCATTCCCTCAACTTGATTCTTCCTTCTTTTTCTAACTCCTTGGCTAATTGGACCACTTCAGTTCCATCTTCGGTTATTTCGACTGAGAAAAAATTGCCCCGAGTGGAAGTTTGAATGAACTTGAATAATCTATCTTTATTCATTTAAACATCTCCTTATTTATAACAAATTCGACATAAAAGGATCATCCACCTGCGATAAATATGAAATAAAAAACTTCTTATCGTTATACGAACATTATAAAAGGATGCGAATCGAAATTACCCTCGTTATTTTATACAGCCAAAAAAGTAAAAAAAGCCAAAACCTTGGAAGGTTTTGGCTTTTTTAGTTAGTGTCCCAGGAGAGATTCGAACTCCCGACCGACGCCTTAGAAGGGCGTTGCTCTATCCAGCTGAGCTACTGAGACGTTTATGATATGAGTTGCGGTAAAACTTATGTAATACCTTAACTGTTCCCTTAGGACACTTCTTATTATATTAGGATATCAAAAGAAAGTCAACGGTTTTTCAAAAAAAGTTTTTTCTTTTTTTATGAACCAGGAAGCGGGGAAAAACGCTTCCTGTTCATTATACATGAAGTCATTCCATTTGATAAGCATTTCTTAGTCCCTCAACGATTTTTCCTTCAAGGTCATAAAAGATGATTTCAAGTTGGTCATTTCCGATATCCAAAATGGCATAGGTTTTCTCTTTTCGTCCTCGCGGCTGCCTAATGCTTCCCGGGTTGATGAAGAGCTTGCCGTCAATCAATTCTGAGCCTGCAGCATGGGAATGGCCAAAGCAAATAATATCCGCCCCTGTCTCTTCACTTTTATATGAAAGGTTCATCAAGGTCATTTTTATATTATAGAGGTGTCCATGCGTAAGGAAGAAACGTTTGCCTGCGATACTCTCCACAATATCATTCGGATATGTTGAATCATAGTCACAATTCCCACGAACGGCTAAGAATTCCGACATGTGAGGGTCATTTCTATCCAACTCTGAATCACCGCAATGGATCATGGCAGCAACCTCTTGTTTATGACGGTCGGCAATCATGCTGATTTCATGAGTTAAGCCATGACTGTCACTCATTATTAGCACTTTCATCGTCATATTCCTTCTTCCCTTTTTAGAAATAGATCAAGTTTTTCATCTAGAGCCCTCAATGCGTTGGCACGGTGGCTGATTTTGTTTTTTTCCCCTTTTGTCAATTCGGCGTTTGTTTTGCCCTGTTCCTCAACAAAAAAGATTGGATCATAACCGAATCCATTTGTTCCAGAAGGATGTTCTGTAATCAAGCCTTCCATCGTTCCTGATACCGTAATCGTTTCCTGGTTGGGTGACGCAAGTGCCAATGCGCAATAAAATCTCGCCGTTCTATCCTCTTTTGGTACGCCTTTCAGCTCCCGGAGGACTTTTTCCGTGTTTGCTACATCACTCTTGGACTCTCCAGCATAGCGCGCAGAATATACGCCAGGACGGCCCTCCAATGCATCTACAATCAATCCGGAGTCATCAGCAATGACAAAGTGGCCCAGCTGATGGGCAATGGCCTCTGCCTTCAGGATCGCGTTTTCTTCAAAAGTCGTGCCAGTTTCCTCAACATCCGGAGCACCCGGTACATCGAGAAGTGTTTTGACTTCATATCCTTTTGCAGAGAATAAGCTTTCGAACTCATTGGCTTTCCCTTTATTTTTCGTTGCAATGATTACTGTCTTCATTTTTCATTTCACCCTTTTTTATTTTATCGGCATGAAGCTTTTGGCGGCTAAGAAAGAATCCGCTGTAACTCGTTATATGTAAAAGCCACTTCTTCTCCAGTGCCAAACGGAAGAATTCAGCGCTCCCTTTCACGATAAAAAAGGCCGCTGCATCATCCAGATAACTTAAGTCTAACACAACTCCCTCATCTGCAATAAGCCGAAACTTGTAATCTAACGTTTGTAATTTTCACTATTATGGATATTAACTTTTATGTTATTTATTGAAGTCTTATCAAAGGAATTAATAATTTTATTATCCCACTTATTCACATGGTATCTGTATGCCTTTTCACTGATGTTAAAAAGGTCTGTATTGATTCCCCCCTGTCTCCAATGTCTTCAAAATATCTTCCTTAACTTTTATTTCTACCTTTTTTCGATTTTTTCCATATCATTGTTATCTATACTGCTCTAACTTCTAAATCATATAAAGGTTTCTTTTCCTGTTCCAACACGATGATTTTTGCAGTGGGGTCCATGATTTTTTAACACTTAAAGGTGTAGACCATTTTTTAGAAAAGCGTTTATATCTTCTTTATCTAGTTTTTTATAAATATAAAAAATAAATAGGGTCCAAACGATACAGGGAACAACACTCATTATGCCAAGCATCGCGTTGAGATGCGGTCAAGATATTGGGAAGGAGCAGTACATGTACCGTGAATCCTGTATTCATAATGATTAAAACATACATGTGTACAGCCTGAATTACCTTTAGATCCAGAATATCCCCCCATTTATCGCATTATTAAAAGTAATTTCCCCTTTTAAAAATTTATTTATGTAAAAACTTTCTCACGATACGGGAAATTGCCTGACAGGGGTATTAGTTCTCATCTAAAGCAATAATTAAGTTTTATACGACAGGGGCTCTAAAAGGGTGGTAATTCAATTCTGGAGGCAAAAAAATAAGAGACAGCTTCAGGCTGCCTCATTGCGCTATTTCTAATATTATTCCGTTCTTTAAAAACTGCCAGTGTTGACTTTCTCTGGACGTACCACCGGTTCGGATAATTTCTTTCCTTCTTCATTAAGAACATCAGCGCTGCCCTGCACTTGTACTTCAACGCTTTCAATTCCTTTCTGTTCCGTTAAAGAAAGAACCAAGGCATCAAGGACTTCTTGTGATACCTTTTTCTCTTTAAAGCTTCCAAGGATATTTTCATTAAAGTTGAGGCTGACCTTACCTTCTGCCACTTTAGGCTCGTCAAGTAAAGCTACATCACTCATGAACCCTGTTTGCAGGCTGGAACCCGAAGGACTCTTCGTTAATTCCTTAATGACGGCTGTTACATTATCAGACACCGTTTCACTGATCCTGCGCGTCACCGGAACATAATAAGTGTACTCCTCGTCACCGCCTACATAATAAACGGTCAGTGCTTTTGTATTGGAAATGTCGACTACGTCACTCGTATCGATATTGATTCCTGACGACCTTGAGATATTTTCATCTATCGGTGTGCCATTGACCGGCATTTCGGAAATATCTTCCCCATTGATTCTCATTTGGATTTTATCGACCGAGTCGAATTGTGTCAGGGTCCATGTAATGGCTTGAAGGATTTTAAGTTCATCCTCTTTCTGATAGTTTTTGAACTCCGGCGAAAAGTCCGCCACAGCCACTCCGTCTTTAATGTTCACGCTTATTTGGGTATCGGCAGGAATGACGGCCCTGAACCCATTTGGAAGTTTATCCGTGACTGGCCCGTTACTGACAAGGTAATCAAGGGCCTGTTTAGCTACAGCCTCCGATTTAGGAAGTTCCAATGTCTGTGGAACCACATACCCGCTTTTATCAATTAAATATAACTCCGTCTTCACCGTTTTCGATTCAACAGCGCCTTCTTCTCCATCAGCCGCTGGCTTTTCCTCACCATTCGTTTCTTTTTCTTTCAATGAAGATTCATCCTCGACTAATGTAACATCCTTTGGTGGATCAATTTCCTTTTTCTCTTCACCGCCAAATAATCCGCAGCCCGAGAGCCAAAAAGAAGATGCCAGAATGGTCACAACCATTGTTACTTTTGATTTATTGGACATAAAATCACTCCTAGGACAGTTTGTACTCCTATTTATACGAGCCCTGGGGGAAAATAGACCAATTATTTTTCTCTCTGAAATGGAGCTGGGCAACTTGCCCGTACTGCTGCATTTTTGTCAGCTTCATTGGGATTTCAGGAAATCCTGATTGGAACACCCGAATCCCCTTTCCCTTTTTATCCCTTAAATTAAAGCCCATCTAGGCTTCATCTTCTCTAGCGATATATCCATCCTGGCTTGCAGCTATTTACATAACAATATATTTTTGCCCCTTCCGAAAAAAAAGACTTCCAAATGGAAGTCTTATAAGTGATCAATTTTAATTGTTTCGATGTCATTGACATGAATACCGAGCCAGCTCGACGCGATGGAACCAAACATATCTCTTGAACCAGTCGTGTAAAAGCGATGAACTGGACGGAGCTTGCTTTTATTGATTAATTTATAGTAATCCAAAATGACACTTGCCTCACGGGCCGTCTCTTCACCAGAGGAAATGACTTGCACTTCGTCCCCCATATAGGAAGAGATTACAGGCCCCAGCAGTGGATAATGGGTACAGCCAAGGATCAATGTGTCTATCTTCGTTTTCTTTAACGGGTTCAAGGTTTGTGCCACGACCCTATTGACGATACCCCCTTGAAACTCCCCGCTTTCCACGATCGGGACAAATTTCGGGCATGCTAAACTATCTACTTTCACATCGAAATTGATGGAAGCAAGCGCGTCGTCATAAGCTTTGCTTTTTACCGTGCCTTCCGTACCAATTACGCCAATATTCAAGGACTCAGAAACTTTCAATGCCGCCCTTGCCCCTGGATGAATGACACCCAACACAGGAATCGGAAGTATTGCCCTGATCTCGTCCAATACAGCTGCAGTCGCCGTATTGCAAGCGATGATCAGCATTTTTATATCCTTCTTCATCAAGAACCTCGTCATCTGCCATGTGAAGGTCTGGACATCTTTTTTAGTCCTCGGCCCATAAGGGCATCTTGCTGTATCACCTAAGTAAATTATATTTTCATTTGGAAGCTGACGCATGACTTCTTTAGCTACTGTCAAGCCGCCTACCCCTGAATCAATGATGCCTATCGGTTGTTTCAAAAAACTCGCCTCATTTTTCTTTCATTTCTAGATGTAGTTTTGCTAGAATCCCTTTGAGGGACCTGATGTCAGATTCGTTAAAATTGACTAACACGCCACTCAAGTACTGCTGCCGTTTATTAATTACTTCTTCGATAATCCGTTCACCTTCTTCAAGAAGGTGAATTCGAACCACACGCCGGTCCTTTTCATCCCTGACACGCTGAACAAGCTGATGTTTCTCCATGCGGTCAATCAGATCCGTCGTTGTGCTGAAGGCGAGAAACATCTTCGTGGACAATTCGCCAATCGTCATATCGCCTGATTCAAAAAGCCATTGCAAAGCCACGAATTGAGGAATGGTAATTTTATAATCATGGAGAATTTCTCTTCCCCTTTGTTTAAGCCACGTCGATACATAGCGCAATTCCCTCTCGATATCGGCTACATATGCCGCCTGCTTCTCTTCATCCATATACACAGCTCCCCACTTCATGAAACTTATCATACTACCATTTTGGATGAAAGTGAAATGATTTTCAAGATTGATTGCCTGGAAGCATTATGAAACCCCATACATAAAAATAAGCAGCATCCAAAGAAGTCAAAACAACCAGGTTGCTTTGCCCTTCCTTATATGCTGCCAATAAACGGGAGAGAAATTATTTTTAAGGCTTACGTATTAAGAGTTAACACATTAAAGCTTAAGTTCTCCCATACGAAGGAGTTCTATGACTGCCTGCGAACGTCCTTTAACTCCAAGCTTCTGCATCGCATTCGAAATATGGTTTCGAACTGTTTTTTCGCTAATAAACAATTCACCTGCGATTTCTTTTGTTGTTTTGTCTTGTACTAGTAACTCAAATACTTCTTTTTCTCTTTTGGTGAGTAGTGGCTTATGAGTGAATTCGTTCTCCTTCAAGTAATGTTACCCTCCTTGCCTTCACCAGCATAAAACCCGGAGTGGGTGTCTATTTAGTCAAGATATAGTATGTCGGCTGGGGCAATGGAGTGACTCTTTTACTTGTCTAAATGGAAATATTTTTAGGATTGTTCAGCTCTGTATGCCACATCGATCGTTTCATCTCTTCCGTCCAAGGTACGGGCTTTCCGGTGTCCTTTGAGACTTGCACAATCGTCCCCCTGCCCGTTAAACAAATTGAGCCATCTTGTTTGGCCCCCATATAATGTAAGTCCACTGAAGAATTTCCGATATGGTCAGCTTTCACATGGATTGTCAACTGATCATTGAAAAACACCTGCTTCAGGTAATCACACTGTAAATTTGCAACAACCGGCATCTCACCGCATTCAGCCGAGGCCCAATCCTTCATGAACCCCATACTGTTGAAATACTCAATCCGAGCTTCCTCAAAATAAGTAAAAGGAATCGTGTTATTCAAGTGCCCAAACATATCAGTTTCCGAAAAGCGGACCTTAATCTCATGTTTAAAAGAAAAATCATTGATCCACTCCGTTATATTATCGATATATGATATTCTGCCCAACTTGTGCACACCCTTTCTGAATTGAATGACTATTCACTCATTTTATAAGAAAACAACGATAATGAAAAGGATTTTCTATTGAAGCAGGTTAATTTTATCAAGCTCACTTCATTAATCAAATCCTTCACCGTTGGCTTGGGCCGCAATTACACTTTAATTCCAGTTATCGATCGTTTATATTTTGCAATCGATTCCCAACCAAGTCAACGTGCGTAAAACAATAAAAAAAGAACCCATATCATAAGATACAGGTTCTTTCATGTTACTTATTAAACTTCATCACTGCCGAAGAAGTTACGGAATTGTTGGATCGTAGTATCACGGTTCAACGCGGCAATTGAAGTCGTCAATGGAATGCCTTTCGGACAAGACTGCACACAGTTTTGCGAGTTACCGCAGTTTGCAAGCCCTCCATCACCCATGATCGTATTTAAACGTTCAGCTTTGTTCATTGCACCTGTTGGATGTGCATTGAATAAACGAACTTGGGATAATGGTTGTGGCCCAATGAAGTCTGAATTGCTGTTTACGTTCGGACAAGCTTCCAAACAAACACCGCAAGTCATACATTTAGATAATTCGTAAGCCCATTGGCGTTTCTTTTCTGGCATACGAGGTCCTGGTCCAAGATTGTAAGTTCCATCGATAGGAATCCATGCTTTTACCTTTTTCAATGAGTCGAACATACGGCTGCGATCGACTTGCAGGTCACGAACAACAGGGAATGTACGCATTGGAGCTAGACGAACTGGCTGCTCCAATTGATCGATAAGAGCTGTACATGATTGTCTTGGTTTACCATTGATAACCATTGAACAAGCACCACATACCTCTTCAAGACAGTTCATGTCCCATGCGATTGCTGTAGTGTGCTTGCCTTGTACAGTTACTGGATTACGACGAATTTCCATTAGAGCGGAAATTACGTTCATATTCGGGCGGTACGCTAATTCGAATTCCTCATCATAAGGAGCTGAATCCGGTGTATCTTGACGAGTGATTATAAAACGGACTGTTTTAGTCTCAGATTTAGTTTCAACCATTTTTTTGCTCCCCCTCTTTAGTGTTTCGTTGTGTAGTCACGTTTACGCGGTGCGATAAGTGATACATCAATATCTTCGTAATGGAATTCAGGTGCTTGATTTAAGCCTTTGAATGTCGCCATTGTAGTTTTCATGAATTTATAATCATTACGTTCTGGGAAATCAGGTTTGTAATGAGCTCCGCGGCTTTCGTCACGGTTTAAAGCACCAATTGTGATTACACGAGCTAATTGCATCATGTTTTGAAGCTGTCTAGTGAAGGCAGCTCCTTGGTTGCTCCATTTTGCCGTGTCGTTGATGTTAATTTTCTTGTAACGTTCCATCAGCTCAAGAATCTTGTTATCCGTTTCTTTCAGCTTGTCATTGTAACGAACTACAGTAACATGCTGTGTCATCCACTCACCAAGTTCTTTGTGTAGAATATACGCGTTTTCATTACCATCAAGAGACATGACTTCATTCCATTTCTCCTGTTCTTGTTTTTCGTACCCTTCATACAATGAAGAAGGAATGGATTCTGAAGTTTTATCAAGGCCTTCAATATATTTAACGGCATTCGGTCCAGCGACTGAACCACCGTAGATTGCAGAAAGAAGTGAGTTCGCACCAAGACGGTTACCGCCATGTTGTGAGTAATCACACTCACCTGCAGCGAATAAACCTTTGATGTTAGTCATTTGGTCATAATCCACCCAAAGTCCGCCCATAGAATAGTGAACGGCAGGGAAAATTTTCATTGGAACTTTACGAGGATCTTCACCCATGAATTTCTCGTAAATTTCAATGATTCCGCCAAGTTTGATATCAAGTTCTTTAGGGTCTTTATGAGAAAGATCCAGGTAAACCATGTTTTCTCCGTTAATACCAAGCTTCATGTTCATACATACGTCGAAGATTTCACGTGTAGCGATATCACGAGGTACAAGGTTACCATAAGCAGGATATTTTTCTTCAAGGAAATACCAAGGTTTTCCGTCTTTATATGTCCAGATACGTCCACCTTCACCACGAGCGGATTCACTCATTAGACGAAGCTTATCATCTCCAGGGATTGCTGTCGGGTGAATTTGAATGAACTCACCATTTGCATAATTTACACCTTGTTGATAAACGATGGATGCTGCTGATCCTGTATTGATCATTGAGTTAGTTGATTTACCGAAAATGATTCCAGGGCCGCCGCTCGCCATGATGACTGCGTCGCCAGGGAATGATTTGATTTCCATTGAAGTCAGGTTTTGAGCTACGATACCGCGTGCTGTTT
Organism: Peribacillus sp. NPDC058002; assembly: GCF_042886655.1. Taxonomy (NCBI): domain Bacteria; kingdom Bacillati; phylum Bacillota; class Bacilli; order Caryophanales; family Bacillaceae; genus Peribacillus; species Peribacillus sp. NPDC058002. The sequence continues at coordinate 47,241 of NZ_JBHVQU010000013.1, forward strand.
GCTCATCATCGATAACAGCTCCAAGGAATTCCCAGCCTTCATATTTCGTTACAAGGCCTTCAACTTCATAACGGCGAACCTGCTCGTCCAATGCGTAAAGTAATTGCTGACCAGTTGTTGCACCAGCGAATGCTGTACGGCTATGTTGAGTACCACCGAAACGACGGAAATCAAGAAGACCTTCCGGAGTACGGTTGAACATTACACCCATACGGTCAAACATGTGGATGATCGATGGTGCTGCTTCGCACATCGCTTTAACCGGCGGTTGGTTAGCCAAGAAATCTCCGCCATAAACTGTATCGTCGAAGTGGATGTATGGAGAATCCCCTTCACCTTTTGTATTTACTGCCCCGTTAATTCCGCCTTGGGCACAAACTGAGTGAGAGCGTTTAACAGGCACTAAAGAAAATAAATCAACCTGTTGTCCCAGCTCTGCTGCTTTGATCGTAGCCATTAATCCAGCTAGACCTCCACCAACGATAACTATTTTACCTTTACCCAATTCTGTCACTCCCTTATTTCCATTAGCCAAGCTATGTTTTTCCTAATACTTATAAATGAACTCTATCTTCTTATACGAAAGCGAAAATTGCACTAACTCCGATATAAGAAAGAAGAACGAAAACGATCAATGTAAAGTATGTCATGATTCTTTGCGATCTTGGTGAAACTGTCAGACCCCAGCTCACTGCAAATGACCATAATCCATTAGCAAAGTGGAAAATTGCTGAGATAATACCGACAATATAGAACCCGATCATGAATGGATTAGAGAAAATTTCCGCCATCATATCGAAATCAACTGTTGCCCCTAGAGCTGCTTGGACTCTAGTTTCCCAAATGTGCCAAACAAGGAAGATCAAAGTTATGATTCCAGTCAAGCGTTGCAGCATGAACATCCAGTTACGGAAGAAGCTAAATCTCCCCAAATTGTTTTTTGCTGTAAAGGCAATATAAATTCCGTATACAGCATGGAAAAGGATTGGTAGATAGATGACGACCCATTCAACCAAAAGCTTTACGGGCGTAAATTCAATCAAATGAACTGCCCCATTAAAAGTCTCTTCTCCTTTTGTTGCCATAAAGTTTACCGATAAATGAAAAATTAGGAATAGACCAATTGGAATTACTCCTAGAAGTGAATGAAGCCTGCGATTCCCAAACTCACGATTCTTTGCCACTAAGTGCCCCCCCTTAATTTGTGAAAAATCATGCAAAGATAATCTGGTGGCTACCTTTTATCTCCGCGTGAAAATATAGTATAGAGTCAAAAAAACTCCTCTATACTTCCTTTACAATTATGTGACATGTCCATTTTACTCCTGACTTCAATGTGCGTCAAGAAAACGGATACAAGAAATCTCTTTTTCAGAATAGATTTTATTGGATTAAATTGTCAATTTTTAATCTATCAAGTATATATTTTGGAGAAATTACAAATTAATCTATTAATATCCCGCTATAATTTCTCATTTTTTTCCATTTGCTATTTAAATAAATAAAAAACAGTATAATTTGAAAAAGAAATACGTTTATAATAGATTTACAGAAAGAGGCGATAAATTATGAAAAAAAATATTGCTGCTGCGATAGAAGAAGAGATTCAAACTGAAGAAATTCAAGCTGAGGAATTCAAAGTTCCAGCTTTCGGGTACGAATTAATCAGAGAAGTTCTATTGAACGATGTTCTCGGAAAAGACTCTAATCAAATCCTCTATTGGGCAGGTAAACAATTAGCAAGAAAATTCCCGTTGAATGGCGATCAGGAAGTTATTGAATTTTTCCAAAGCGCCGGATGGGGCAATCTTGAAATCATGAAGTATACGAAACACGAGATGGAATTATCCCTGACGGGTGAAATAATCAGCCGCCGCTTGGACTTACACCCTGATTGTCACTTCCAGCTTGAAGCCGGTTTCCTTGCCGAGCAGTTTTCACTGCAAAAAAAATTCCTCAGCGAATCAACGGAAGAAATCAAACGCCGCGCAAAAAAAGTGATATTCACCATCCAATGGGATCCCAGAGATCCAATCTAATTAGCCCTTAAAACAGACTTACCCTTTTTACCGGAAGTCTGTTTTTTATTGGACTCCTGCACTTAAGCTAGCACATTTGCATGCTGACCAAGTTTAAATGCTTCATGAAGGGATTCAACCGCCTTCACCATTTCCTTTTCATTGACGACAGTCGAAACTTTAATTTCCGATGTGCTGACCATTTTCACCTGGATGCCTGTATTGGCCATCACTTCAAACATCTCGGCAGCCACACCGGGGTTGGATACCATACCAGAACCGACGATGGACACTTTGGCCAACCCGCTCTCCGTTTCGACCCGGTCGAATCCCAATCGTTCTTTATTATTTTCCAGCACGATCAAGGCCGCTTCCGTATCTCCACTTTTTGTGGAAAAAGATAGATTGGTCGTATCCTCGGCTGTCATGCTTTGAATGATGATGTCCACATTGATCCGGTTTTTCGCAAGTGTCGTGAAGATTGTGGATAATGCACCAAGTGATTGGGGCAAACCATAAATTGTGACCCTCGTAATACTGTCTTCAAAAGCAATGCCGCGTACAATTAAGTTTTCTTCCATAGTTGCTTCCTCCTCAATGATCGTTCCTGATTCTCTCTCCATGCTTGAACGGACTTCAAGCGGAATTTGATAATTTTTTGCATATTCGACAGCCCTTGGATGGAGGACGCCCGCCCCTAGGTTGGCAAGTTCCAGCATTTCATCGTAAGAAATGGATTGGAGTTTTCGCGCGCCTTTTATGTAGCGTGGATCCGTTGTGAAAACACCTGTTACATCCGTATAAATATCGCATCTATCCGCATTCAGAGCTGCAGCGATGGCAACCGCCGTCGTATCTGAACCGCCTCGCCCCAATGTAGTGATTTCCCCATTTACATCGTTCCCCTGGAAACCGGCCACGACCACTATTTTCTTCTGTTGAAGCTGAGCTTGGATCCTTGAAGCATCAATGTTTAAAATCCGGGCATTCCCATGAACGGATTCCGTTTGCATGCCAGCCTGCCAGCCAGTATACGAAATGGCTTCATGCCCTTCTTCAATCAATGCCATCGTTAACAGGGAAATCGTTACCTGTTCCCCAGTGGTCAATAGCATATCCATTTCCCTTTTGCTCGGGGTTCCGGAAATATCACGGGCCATGGAAACCAATTGGTCCGTTGTTTTCCCCATGGCTGAAACAACGACGACTACCTCATTTCCATTCTCCGCTTCCTCGATTACCCGATTGGCAACATTTTTGATTTTTTCTACGCTACCGACGGATGTTCCGCCGAATTTTTGAACGATTAATGCCATCCTCATGCACCCTCTCTACTTTTTAGGCAATAAAAAAAGCAATGAGAAATATCTCATTGCTGTGATCACATATCCAATACTGTAAACACAGTGAGATAGCTCTCCAGGGTATAAACCCTGACAATCCGCCATTTATTAAATGTCGGACCAGGAAAACAAGGTATGAGTCTTGTCTTCCTTCGGCGTCATCCCCTTTCAAAACCTTTCATGGAAGCTCATACTTCTCCAGGTCTTTACTCTTGAATTCCGCACCTCTATCAGCACTTTTAAGTTGTCTAGTTAAAAATTCCTTTTAATCATAGCATAGTGATTTATCGGTAGCAAGATTATTCTTGTAATTTTCTAACGATTCCCTCGGCTACCCCTTTTGGCATTCCAGCTTCCATGATTTCCTCGACTGTTGCCTCTTTGATCTTCTTCAATGATCCAAAATGCCTTAATAATTGCTTCCTTCGTTTTTCCCCGACTCCTGGAATATCATCAAGCTGGGAGTGAACCGCATTTTTCCCGCGTAGCTGGCGATGAAAAGTAATCGCGAACCGATGCACTTCATCCTGAATTCTTTGCAATAGGTAAAATTCCTGGCTCCGAGAATCAAGAGGTACGATTTCAAGAGGATTTCCGATCATCAATTGAGATGTCCTATGCTTTTCATCCTTAATGAGACCTGAAAGCGGAATCTCAAGGCCCAATTCATTCTCCAGAATATCCCGTACGGCTTCGACATGTCCCTTTCCGCCATCAATGATGATCAAGTCCGGTAGCGGCAGCCCTTCTTTCAATACTCGTGAATACCTTCTTCTGATCACTTCACGCATCGATTCATAATCATCAGGTCCCTGGACTGTTTTGATTTTATATTTTCGGTACTCTCTTTTTTCCGGCTTCCCATCAATGAACACGACTAAAGCGGAAACAGGGTCACTTCCCTGGATATTGGAGTTATCGAAAGCTTCAATTCGATGCGGGGTGTAGATGCCCAGTTGGTTCCCGAGGTTTTCCACCGCATTGATCGTTCTTTCTTCATCCCTTTCAATCAAAGAGAATTTTTCCTGAAGGGCGATGGAGGCATTTTTATTCGCCAATTTAAGCATGTCTTTTTTCGCCCCCCTTTTGGGGTGAATCGTTTTGACCCCAAGCAGCCCTTCGGCCATTTCGGCATCCACTGATTCAGGGAGCAAGATTTCCTTTGGTTTAAAATGGTTCGTAATCTCGTAAAACTGTCCCAGGAATGTAAGTAGTTCCTGTTCGGGTTCATCATAGACCGGAAAAAGTGAAACATCCCTTTCTATTAATTTACCCTGCCGGACAAAAAATACCTGAACACACATCCACCCTTTATCATAGGCAAAGCCAAATACATCCCTGTCGACGAAATCGGTCGTCATCATTTTTTGCTTCTCCATCGTAATATCAATGTGGGCAATCTTGTCACGGAACTCCTTGGCCCTCTCGAAATCGAGCTCTTCAGATGCCACTAGCATTTTTTCAGTCAGTTCTTTTTTTATTTCAGTATGACCGCCGTTCAAGAACCGGTTGATATCATCCACCATTTTTTTATATTCCTGTTCCTCTACTTCATATACACATGGGGCCAGGCACTGGCCAAGATGATAATAGAGACAAACGCGATCTGGTAAAGTATTGCATTTTCTTAGGGGATAGATGCGGTCGAGCAATTTTTTCGTTTCGTTAGCTGCAAATGCATTCGGATAAGGACCGAAATATTTCCCTTTGTCTTTTTTGACTTTTCGCGTAATGATTAGACGCGGGTGGCGTTCCGCAGTCAGCTTGATGAAAGGATACGTCTTATCATCCTTTAGCATGACATTATATTTTGGGTCATGTTTTTTGATTAAGTTCAGCTCTAAAATAAGAGCCTCGATATTGGAAGAGGTGACGATGTATTCGAAATCCTCAATCTCATTCACGAGCCGAAATGTTTTTCCATCATGAGATCCCGTAAAATAAGATCGGACACGATTTTTCAACACCTTCGCTTTGCCTACATATATGATCGTTCCCTGACGATCCTTCATTAAATAACAACCAGGTTGATCGGGAAGAAGGGCAAGTTTATTCTTTATTTGTTGATTCATGATTCAGCCTCCTGTTCTCCCATTTTTACAATCATTATATATCAAGATAGCGAAAAAAGCTTCAAGTCCGCAGACTTGAAGCTTTTTTTAGCTAACTTACTATTACGCGTGTTTTGCAATAAGTTCAGCAAGTGCTTCTTTAGGTTGGAAACCAACAACCTTATCAACCACTTCACCGTCTTTAAGGACGATTAATGTCGGGATGCTCATTACACCGAATTTTCCTGCTGTTTCTTGGTTTTCATCTACATCCACTTTTACGATTTTTGCTGTATCGCCAATTTCAGTATCAAGTTCTTGAAGAACTGGAGCGATCATTTTACAAGGTCCGCACCATGGAGCCCAAAAATCTACAAGAACAACACCTTCGCTAGTATCTGTTGTGAAAGTTTGGTCAGTTGCATTTACAATAGCCATATATATTTCCTCCTCAAATTTACTCAAATAACTAAAGACAGTATACCATTGTTGCTCGAATCGATGCTAATATTTTGCTTCAGTGGTAGGATGTCCAAAAAAAGAATAAATATGCAGGCCGAAGTCCTTGCCTCTTAGCCCAAATAAAGGGGCAAGACATGTGTCGGCTTATGCCAAATGTCTTGCCCCCTAATTTGTATTATTTTAAGCGTTAACTTTTAGTTTTTTGAATTCTTCCGTAAGTAATGGAACGACTTCGAAAAGGTCTCCGACAATTCCGTAATCAGCTACATTGAATATGTTAGCTTCCGGATCTTTATTGATGGCAACGATAACCTTGGAGTTGGACATCCCCGCTAAATGCTGGATCGCACCGGAAATTCCGCAGGCGATATAAAGGTCAGGTGTTACGACTTTACCCGTTTGCCCGATTTGCAAAGAGTAATCGCAATAGTCCGCATCACATGCTCCGCGTGAAGCTCCTACCGCTCCGCCAAGAACTTGTGCAAGTTCCTTTAACGGTTCAAAACCATCTTCACTTTTCACGCCCCGTCCACCTGCGATGATTACTTTCGCTTCTGAAAGGTCGACCCCTTCACTAGCTTTTCTGACAACATCTTTAATGATTGTACGTAAATCCTTAATGTCCACACTTAATGTAGAAACACCACCAGAGCGGGACTCATCTTTAGCTAATGGTTCGATATTGTTCGGACGGATTGTCGCGAATATCACGCCATCCGTAACAATTTTCTTTTCAAATGCTTTACCAGAATATATCGGGCGGGTGAAAACGATATTTCCGCCTTCTTCTTCAATAAATGTAACGTCCGAGATCAAACCTGATTCAAGCTTTCCAGCCAATTTAGGTG
>NZ_JBHVQU010000014.1:0-53509 GCF_042886655.1 Peribacillus sp. NPDC058002
ATGCCCTCAAGGCTGCCTAAGTAAATAAAGTGTCTAACTTTTTGGGTTCACTTCAACAGGGCTGTCCTTTCTGATTTACTATTGGAAATAAAGCAAAGCAGGGTATAGAAATAGTTACCTCTCGTGATTCTTCCACGTTTTCAATTGTAATTCTTAGATATTATTATCATAGCTGGTGCTGCAATCGTACCTATTACATAATCGCTAAAAGTTAAAACAAAGTTGATTGGTACGGAAGGTACGAGACTCCTGCGGGAAAAGCGCGTCCAGGGGAGCCCGTGGAAAGCGAGTGCCTGGAACGGAAATCAACGTTCCATTTTACAAACACTCAAAAAAACAGTAGACGATATTTTTCCTCTAGTTTGTCTACAGTGTGAGACCGCCACTGGCAGCACCCCTTTTACAACTTCAGACATATCTCTTGCGCTTTCTTTTCCCCATCAGCAATACAGTCCGGTATTCCGACACCATTGTATGAACAGCCCGCAAGTAAAACATTGGGGTAATTCTCGGAGATTTTCGCCTCCAGCGATTGAACGATTTGTGGATGTTTAATATGGTAGTTCGGCATATTTTCATGCCATTTCGTCACTTCATTCGTTACTGGATCCGCGGAAATGCTTAGACTGTTTTTAATGTCGCGTAAAGCCACCTGGATCAATTCCTGGTTTGTAAGGGACCGTAAGCGTTCATAGTCCGGACTAGAGCTTTTATAAAAAAGCCTTACCAAAAGCTGACTGTTTTCAGAAGTATGCTCCCATTTTCGGCTAGTCCATGTACATGCATTGCAAATCAAATCACTATTATCACCTGCAATGAAACCTGTCCCGTCTTTAGGAAGCTTGCTGTCCGGGATATCGAATCCAAGATAAACGCTAATCATCGAACTATTGATCAAGCCGTCGAAGTCCTCATCCAACTCCCGATCACCCAATAATTTCTGGGCAACTGTATGCGGTGTACTCAATACGATGAAGTCCGTTTCCAGCGTTTCACCGTTTGCCAATGAAATGATATATCCTTCATCTCCTCTTCCGACTTTTTCCACGCTGACCCCTTTTGAAATTTCCACCAGATCGAGGCTTTCCTCAATTCGGTCAACCAATGTTGATAAGCCATTTTTAAACGAAAGGAACTTCTTATTTCCCTTGCTTTGGTATTTCTGCTTATTTTCCGATAGACCGCGTATTATACTGCCATATTCATTTTTATAATCCAGCATCTCTGGCAGTGTTTTGGCAATGGTCAATTCATTTAATTTTCCTGAGTAAACACCCGATAGGACAGGCGATATCTGCTTTTGCACCAATTCCTTACCTAAGAAGCTTTCAAGAAATGAACCAATTGAGTCATTCTTCGTAAACGTCTCATTTTTTGTATAGAAATCCTTTAAGGCGTCAACCTTCCCTTGGGCAGAAACCAGATCGCTTTTCGCCAGCGACTCCAGGCTCATTGGTATTCCGAATAGGGCATCCTCTGGAATTCCCTTCAGCATCCCATCTGTATGGATGAAGGACTTTCCCGTCGCATTATAAACAACTTGATCCTCTAGGTTCAATTCCTTAATAAATGGTTTTACATTTTGTTTCCTGGCGACAATCGAATCGGCACCCGCTTCGATTTTAAATGGACCATTGTGCACAGTCCTTATTTTACCGCCTAGTTCCTCATTTCCTTCTATTAATATCAATCGTACAGAGAGACTCCTCGCTTTAACTGTTCTTTGTAAATAATACATCGTTGATAAACCGGTAATGCCTCCACCTACGACTACGACTGTTTTCATTAGGACTACACCTCGATTAACGAATTTTGCATTAAGTAAAGTGTACCATAAGGCAGCGGCATTATTAAAAGCGGCCCTTCTAATTCATTGGTTTTGTAATGACACCTGTAACAAATTCGACAAAAAAAGACCTCTCCTCTTGGAAAAGTCGAGATCAAACAATATTAGCTATTCGCTTCTTCCTTGTTCATTGTATCTAATCGATACTCCATTATCTCCATCAACCCGCTTCTGCCTACTTTTTGAATCCCTGTATCCTGATACCCCGACTTCGCATATAGCGATTTTGCAATCACGTTCATGACATTCACTGTCAGAATGATCGAATCCTTGTTAGGAAAAATCATTTTTGCGAATTCCGGAAGGATTTGCAAGGCTTTCTTCGCAACCCCTTTACCTTGATGCTTTTGATCAACAAGAAATCCACGGAGTAATATCGCTTTTTCATCATTGGTGAACGGGGTGATGTTCTCGCCAATGTGTAAAACGAAAAAACCAACTGGGATACCTTCAGCCAATATTACGATAGGATGCCTGTCGCAATCTTCCCGGCAATATTTCAGTGACTCTTCGGGCAGGGCTGAAAAAGGGGTTTGTGTATCCGGTAAATAAAACTGGGAAAGCTGGTGAAGATGTTCCGGTAAATAAGGCGTTAAGATGATGGTCTCGTTTTCCTTGTCCTGTTTCATTGAACACACCCTCTATCATCAATTTTTGGATACATTAATGATTCGATGACCCGCCCGATATTCCCTTCGCAAACCAGAAGGAGCACTGCCGAATATACCGGCAGTGCTCTCCTTAAGTTAATCAATGTGCATTTTCATTGATTGTCAGTGCTTCCCGTAAATTGATTTGCTGGCGTAGTATGTTGGCAACATCACGGGAAATTACTCGTTTTTCAAACATATCCTGCACGTCGTCACGTTCTGCCTGGATCCCTTTATAGAACAGCTCTCTTTCATAATCGGCCATTTTACTCGGGGTCCGGCCTCTATTTTCACGTTTGCATTTTAAAATCAGCACTTTATACTCTTCTATGATCATCGAGGATGTCTTATGATTATCGGCTGTAATTCCGGCCTGTATCTCTTGGATCGCAGCTTTATACATCCTGATTTTAAGATCCCTGACCTTTTCCAATCTCTTAAGATTGATTTTTCTTATTTCACTTTTATTAGGGAAAAATAATTTTAAAACCCTCAGCATACTTCTTCTGAAAAGCGTTACCGACCTGAAAAAACGGAACTTCAGTCGATTTGTTACGGCACTTTCCATTCGCTGGATGTATTCCTTGCATATATACGCCGTCTCCCGGTCCACTTTTTCATCCTTGATGAGCTTATCCAGGAATCTTTGCTCTGCTTCAAGGGCCTTGAAGCGAAGTTCTTTCTCTTCTTCCCTTAATGCAGCCGGTTCTTTCTCCTGTTCTACATAGGATAACTCATTGATCTTGGTAAAGTACCTCGAAATGATCGATAAAGCCGCTTCCCGGTTTTCATCTGTCATTTGTGACTCAATCACCCGAATTGCCGCTTGATGTGAGTGAATGGCAGCAGTTTTCGTTTTGTCAGCCTGCTTGTCCACCACTTCCTCTTCTTCGGACCTTGCCACGATTGGCAGAAATACACTCGCAACAATCAAGGTCAGCAAAATGACTCCTGCTGCTATGAAAATGATTAACGAACGCTCAGGAAAAGGACTTCCATCCGCCAACACATACGGAATCGAAAACGAACCCGCTAACGTTACGGCTCCGCGAACACCGGAAATGGTAATGATTCCGGCCGCTTTGAAGTCCGGTTTTTGGGCGCCTGTTTTTTTCATCATCCAGCCAATCGACCAGGCAGCCGTAAGCCAAATGAATCGTAAAGCGAAGAGGAAAAGTGTAATGACCACGATATAAAGGATCACTTGTCCATTATTGAAGGCCGGATCTTGAAAGATAATTTTCGCAACGCTTGGGATTTGCAAGCCAAGCAAGACGAATACAAGGCCATTTAATATATATAAAATGACGGACCATGTACTTCTTGAAACGACCTGAAGTTCCACGGTTGGTGATATTTCCCGATCTCGTTCAACGGCATGGACAATTCCCCCCGCCACGACTGCCAAAATCCCTGAAAGGTGGAAATGTTCCACAGCGAGGAAAATAATAAAAGGAGTTAGGATTTGGATCAGCATATGCATCGTGACGTCTTCCATCCCTAAACGGCGAAGAACTACACGAAGCCTGATAATGATGAAAGCAATTATTGCCCCACCTACAAACCCACCAATTGAAATCCATATGAAACTGAAGGTTGCATCGACTAAGGAGAAAACACCAGTGACTGTAGCCGCAACGGCAAACTTAAAGGCAACTAGACCTGAGGCATCATTCATTAGTCCTTCTCCTTCGAGAAGGTGCATGATGCTCTTCGGTAACTTGACCCGACTCGCCAAAGCGCTCACTGCCACAACATCTGTAGGTGACAAAATGGCCGCCAAAGCGAAAGCTGCCGGCAATGGAATCGAAGGGATCATCCAATTAATCAAATACCCGCCTGCCCAAACCGTTATGAATACAAGGCCCAGTGCAAGCATAAGAATGGGCGCTCTCAACTTCCATAGTGCTGTTCGGGGTACATTTTTGCCATCATTGAACAATAGGGGCGCAATGAATAACAGTAAAAACAATTCCGTCTCCATCTCAACATGCATTCCCAAGGGTAAAAGTGCCAATATGACACCCAGTGTTATCTGTATTAATGGTACAGGTATAAAGGGTATAAAATGGTTAATTACATTAGACATTCCAATCAATATAAGAAGGGCTAATATAACAAGAAAAAACTCCATACAAACATCAAACTTCCTCTCTCATCTATTCTCATAACTATAAGCGTAACATATTTATACCCATTCATTCATGCATTAACTATTCTAACCTAGAATCCTCCTGAATAATGATACCTGTTAGAATATCATGAAGATCGAGGTGATTGGATGTTTCAAAATCAACTCTATCAACAAACTTGGGTACGCATAAAACAGAAAAAAGCTGATTGGCTAACCATAATCAGCTTTTCCCGCATGATGGATGAAAATGGTCTTTGTGAAAGGCTCTTTTCGTAAAGATTGTTGTTTTTAAAACAAAACGCTTTAAGGTTGATTGGAGCGGAAGTGCGAGACTCCTGCGGGAGCAGCGGGACAGGTGAGCATCTGGAGGGGAAATCAACCACACCGCTTTACTTGGTAAATAGCAACAAAGTATGCGAAAACAGCCTTGTGAAAAGACATTACATAAGCTTTGACTAAAAAACTTATTTAGTTCCCGGGACAAAGAGGCGAAGATGTTTGTGCAGTACGTTTGCCTGGAAGGGAAGAAGGATGCCTTCATCGCCATCGATATTGACTGCCAGTTCCTCTGACGTGGCTAAATGGAGCTTGGATGTTTTAATATATTCAACTTCGTCATGCCCCTTGATCTCCCCCTTAATTAAACTGGGAATGATCTTGACGATGAGAGGAAGAGATAAATCCTTAATGATGAATGTGTGCAGCTTTCCATCATTCACTTCCGCCTCTGGTGCAAGTTGTTCGAAACCGCCGACAGAGTTAGTCATTGTTGCAATTAGTAAATGGGCCTCGCCTATCCATTTTCCCTGATCATGTTCAACCGTTAAAGGAAACGGAGTCTTTTTAATGATCGCTTTTGCTCCTTCAATGAAATATGCAAAAGACCCTAGACGGGTTTTTTGTTCAACGGTAACATTATAGGTGGCCTCGGCGATCGCCCCTACTGCCAACACATTCATGAAGTAACGGTCATTGATCTTCCCTATGTCCGATTCCTTAATATGCCTATCCTTTAATATCTCAATGGCTGCATTCGGACTCAAAGGTATTCCCAAAGATCTCGCGAAATCATTAATGGTTCCTAGTGGAATGATTCCGAAAATAGGCCGATGATGCTGCTCGCCCAAGCCATTCACTATCTCATTCACCGTTCCATCCCCACCCATTGAAATGACCGCATCGAACCTTTCTGCACAAGCCTCCTTAGCAAAATCGGTAGCATCCCCCTCTCCTTCCGTTTTACAAACGCTTATCTCATCATAAATTTCACCAAGGGCCTTTTCCGCTTTCGGCAAAATCTTCCCTGCCTTTTCCTTACCTGAAGATGGATTGATGATAATCATCGCTTTCGACATATGCTACCTCCCATGATTGTACTTCTATTAGCAAGTTACCTCTTTACTGATGTACTAAAACCACACGAACATTTTTTCTGATTGTTAAATAAGCATTCCCCCCAGTAATTTACAAATAATCGCTGCCACTTGAATTTTGCATCATTTTAAAACAAGCTCTGATTTGTTACATAGCTGTGAAACAGGCATTCACTGATCACTGAACTTTCCTGTTCCACATCTGTTACATTATATCTATCACAACCAATTGAAAATTGTCTGTCCCTTTCGCTTCTCTCTTTGTTTTTTCCTTTCATAAAAAGCATTATTTCTTCCATTCCCTACTTGCCATAAAGAAAAATACAAAAATAAATGGATGTTAAATCGCTTTCCTATAAGGTTTCCACACTAATCGCGAAAAAAATTTCAAATTTTCTGTAAAATACCTATACAATTTCCAAATTCGGGTATATACTGTATTATAACAACAAACAAACAACGAAAACTGTACTATAAAGAGGAGGAGCGAGACATGCAAGCAAATCAATCAGATTTATTCATAATCGATTCATTTAAACATTGCCCGGAGTGTGGTGAAACACATGTGGACCACTCAGATTCCTATCTGATGGAATGCGATCGCTGCCTTTCCAAACGTGAAGAATAAAGCAATCGGAAAATATATCTACCATTAAAAAGGAGGAAATATCATGCAAATGAAAAAATCCATTGAGTTTTTTAACAATATCCCTGCTAAACATTGCCCCGAGTGCGGTGACCATATTATTGAGCACGCTGAGTCCTACTTAATGGAATGTGACCGCTGCCTTTCCAAACGTGAAGACTAATTAAACCAAATCAAAAAGGAGGAGCCATCATGCAAACTATAAATCCACTGGAATTCTTCAGGACGCTGCCGCCTAAACAATGTTCGGAGTGCGGGACCCATATCACTGAACAAGCTGAATCCTACTTAATGGAATGTGACCACTGCCTTTCCAAACGCGAAGACTGATTAAACCAAATCAAAAAGGAGGAATCATCATGCAAACTAAAAACCCATTGGAATTCTTCAGGACGCTGCCGCCTAAACAATGTTCGGAGTGCGGGACACATATCACTGAACAAGCCGAATCCTACTTAATGGAATGTGACCGCTGCCTTTCGAAACACGAAGAATAAATTAAACCAAATCATAAGGAGGAATCATCATGCAAACTAAAAACCCATTGGAATTCTTCAGGACTCTGCCACCTAAACAATGTTCGGAATGCGGGACCCATATCACTGAACAAGCTGAATCCTACCTCTTGGAATGTGACCGCTGCCTTTCCAAAAAAGATGAATATTAATAAAAGATGCTGACATCAAGAAGCTATTTAGGCCATTTTGATGTCAGCATTAATCCTTTATTGGCTTTCCTTTCCTTGCATTAAAAAAGGATGTCCCCGGGACACCCTTCGGCCGTTCTTATTTTTTTATCTCCCAATATATTTGTCTACATATTTCCCACTTACCTGCCTGCTGCTGTATTGTAAGAAGTCCAATGCAAAAATCATGAATTCAAGGCCTAGACGCTTATCTGAACGCATAAAATCTGAACCTAGCAGTTTCTCCAATTTTTCAAGCCTATGATATAGTGTTTGCCGGACAATGAATAGTTGTTTCGATGTTTCCTGTTTGGAACCGTTACAAGCAAGATAGGTCTTCAAGGTAGGCATTAACTCACCATTGTTTTGCTTGTCATACTCAATGACCGGACCTAAATATTCGTACACCGTTTCCTCCAGATTACCATGTTTATTTATGAGCGAAATCATGCGATGCATATGTAAGTCCTGATAAAAGAAGCTCCTGCTATCCTCTGGTAGTGTATCCTGAAGCAGCAAAGTCTCACGGGCCGTTTCATAACTTTTATAAATCTCACTTAACCTTTGAACATGCTTTCCAAACCCAATGGAAAGCAGACCCATGCGATTACGCCCGCTTACATCCATTTTCATGATTCGATCCACCGCGCTTGTAACCCTTGATTTCCAATCTTCAGATGAACGATTATCACCTAAAATAAAAACAAGATGCTGATGTATTTCCATGGAAAATATCTGGAATCCGTACTGTTCAAAAACTGTTCTAAACATTATCTTAAAATAGGTTCCATCTAATTTTGTGGAACTTTTATTATATTTTGGGTGTGGTTTGCAAATGCAAACAATTCCGCCATCCAACTGCATTTTCGGATCAAGATAGGAAAGCCTCTCCCGGATTGCTTCGTCACTATATTCACCTTCAATCCAATTTGTAAGCCATTTACTTTCTTCCGACATTTTCTTTTCTTCTATATATAACTCCCTTAATAGATGCTGTGCCAATGCGGTAGCCGTTCGATCCAAGATCAGAGAATCAAAATCAGTCAACTCTCTGTCATTGCTGCAAATGAGCAGTTCCGCATAATTTTCACCGAGCACTTGAATCGGCTGTCCAAGAACGGTTTTATTTAATTTCCGCTTCTCTTCGTATATGTCCGCTACCATTTGAAAAGTTATTTTTTTCTTGGTTTTTGGAATGACTGCTATTTCATTTTCATTAAAGATAAGAATAACCTGTACATTTAAATAGCTGTGGAGAAATTTTAGAATTGGTTCATAATGGTCAATTTCGAGGAGATTTTTATTTAACTGCTGGGAGTAGTTTTCTAAGTTGGAGATCATCTCATATTGTTTATTGATGATAAGGGAATGAATATCCTGTGTGATTTCTACGAAAGGGACTTCTTCATGAAATAGGATGATAGGGAATTGCCGTTCATTTGCGAGATCAATGGCACATTGCGGCACGGCCATGGTGTCGGCGCCAACCTCTATACAGAGTCCGGCTGCATCGCATTCAATCAACTGTCTTAAGTAGGATAGAAATGTGTCATCGCAATCCTTCCACCCTAAACCTGTGGTCAAAATCAGTTCATTTCCATTTAACAAATGGCTGATTTGGGTGACTTCCATACAGTGTACCCACTTCACTTGACGCTTTATCCCACCGCTACCTGCAATTATATCCGTCAGATTAAAATGCTTGCGTGTTAGAATTTCCTCGACTGTAATCGATGTATTCATCCGTCCACATCCTTTTATAAAACTGCTTTAAAATCTATTATAAACGGACAACCCTTAAACCTCCAGACACTTGTTAGAAAAACTAACGTCAAAATTCTACAAAAAGCTCGGGCAGGTACAAGAAAAAGGACCCATTCGTGAGGAATAGGCCCGGTCCATAACCATTTCAATGCAATTTTTTGACAAGCAATGTAGAGAAGTATTTCCTTCCTTCCGGGGTCTTGATGTTCAATTGCTTCCATTCCTGTTTCGTTCCTTCAATCAGTTCAAAATCGAGAAAAGCTCCACTTAAACTTTCGGAAACCCGGGTAATTCGATATCCTCTTTCAAGTAAAAAATCGATTTGTTCCCTTTCTAAGAGATACTCTTGATATTCGGACATTTCCATTCCCCCCTTTTCATACGTTCTCCTTGCCCGTTGTAGCCGGAAAAACCATCTCTTCCTCAAGTTCTGTACCTCTTTCAATTTTCCAATCCCTGCCAACGGAAATCCCTAAATATTTCTCATCGCTGGGATCCATGATTTCAGCTTGTTCATATCGCTTGAACCACCAATACTTAGCTAATATATAATAACTTGCACCGCCGAGAAGTAAGCCAATAATAAACGAATAATTTGAAAAAATCGTCGCACCTATTCCTCCAATCACCCAAGAAATGATTCCTGCCCAATTCACTCCATTCAAGTATTTATACTGGCCTTCACTCTCATAAAGTTCTTGTACATTCACTCTCCGTTTACGGAGGAAATAGTAATCCGCTACAAGGATGCCGACAATGGATGCCAGGATTCCACCTATTATTAATAAAACTTCTATTATGATGCCGAAAAGGCTCCATGGCTGAACTACTATCCCAATAACTCCCGCCACAACGACTCCCGCCCAGAATGGCATTTTAGGACCCATGACATTGGAGAAAATGGTAGCCGCGGGAATGACATTGGCCGTAGTATTCGTCGACCATTGAGCGAATACGATCATGATTAAAAGGACGCCGAGAGCAATTCCACTTGCTGATCCCTGTACGGCAACTACAGGATCATAATTGGAAACAGCCATATAAGAAACCGCTCCGATAATCACCATGAATGTCTGCGTGAGGGGATAGGTGATAATATTCCCAATTATTTGCCCCTTATTGCGCTTGAACCAATTTTTTTCATTTTTTGGTGCCTTAATATAGCGGGAAAGCGTGGGCATATCTGCAGTCAATGTGCCCCAAAACCCCATATTTGCCATGATGACGACCACGAAGGCCGTGGCGGCAGCCCCGCCAGTGACCGGACTTTCAATCCAGGACCATACATCTCTCCCTTTGGCCACAGCCTGATCGGATAGGGTGAAATACATCCAGCCAGAAATTAAAATGATAACGGGCGCCGCCAAGTCGGCGAATCGTTCTATCGACTTTATTCCCATTGCCGTGTTGACCAATTGTAAAACGGCAAAAATGAGAAAGCATATAAACCAATTATCAAAGTCAAAAAGGGTTGTGAAGATAGCGTTCATTGCAGTGGCTCCAAAGTAAGTATTGAGGCCGAACCAGCATGACGCTACAAAACCCCGTACAACCGAAGGGATGTGGGTGCCAATCGTACCGAACGGCGCCCTCATATAGACCGGGAATGATATTCCATGTTCAACACCAATATCCCCTGTCATTGTCATCAAAAAGCCAAGAACCACACAGGCAATGACCGTTGCAAGAACGACCCAGCCTAAGGATAAACTTTGAACACCATTCCCACCGATTGCGAAGGCGGCCAATACTACGGCCATGCCCACCCAAATGAAACCAAATCCGGCTGCACTTATATTTTTCTCACTATGAGGTATAGGCAGCAAATCGGGAGACTTTAAATAATCCTTCTTCTCACTCATAGAAAATCCCCCTAGATTAATTTGCAAGTTTCCTTACCGAAGTTAGACTGGAAGCTTTTTCCCGGTATCCGGCTTCAGCGCCGCATTATATTTTGCCCGTTTCAGGAATTGCCCTTTTCCAGCTTCACCTACAAATTGTTTGTCTTTAATGACGAATTGACCTCTCGATAAAACGGAAACCGGTTCACCTGTAATTTCCATACCTTCGAACGCATTATAATCCACAGCCATATGATGGGTATCAGCAGAAATGGCCCTTTCAACTTTAGGGTCAAAAATGACAATATCAGCATCCGAACCTACTGCAATCGTCCCTTTCTGAGGGAATAATCCAAATAGTTTGGCAGCACGCGTGGAGGTCATGTCGACGAATTGATTCAAGGTAATACGCTCTTTCATGACCCCTTCAGAGAAGAGGATGCTCATGCGGTCCTCAATCGTTGGGCCACCGTTCGGTATTTTCGTGAAATCTTCACGCCCAAGTTCCTTCTGTCCCTTAAAATCAAAAGAGCATTGATCGGAGCCAATGGTTTGCAGCTGTCCCGTTTTCAAAGCATTCCATAGCACTTCCTGGTTTTTCTTCTCCCTTAACGGCGGGGACCATACATACTTAGATCCTTCGAAATGGGGCTTTTCAAGATAAGACTTGTCAAGAACCAAATATTGCGGACAAGTCTCCCCCCAAATATCCACCCCTTTATTTCTTGCCTCAGTGATCTTTTCAACCGCATCTTCACAGGTGACATGAACCACATAGAGCTGACCATTTGCCATTTCCGTCAGCTTAGCTGCACGTCCAGTTGCTTCCCCTTCAAGTTCCGGCGGCCTTGTCAATGCATGGTAAATTGGATCGGTGTTACCTTCAGCAAGCGCCTGCTTTGTAAGATAATCGATGACATCACCATTTTCAGCGTGAACCATGACAAGTGCGCCAAGTTCCTTTGCTTGCAACAAAGTGCGGTATAGCGTGGCATCATCAGCTTGAAAAACATTCTTGTAAGCCATGAACACTTTAAAGGAAGAAATCCCTTCATTATCTATGATACTTGGCAGCTCAGCCAATACATCATCATTAATCTCACTGATCATTAAATGAAATCCATAATCTATGGCCGCTTTTTCATTGGCCTTTTCATGCCATGTTTCAATTGCTTTCTTTAACGGCACCCCTTTTTCGGTCAGACAAAAGTCGATGATCGTTGTCGTGCCTCCATATGCAGCAGCTATCGTCCCCGTTTCATAATCATCCTTCGTCGTTGTCCCTCCGAACGGCATATCGAGATGGGTATGCGGATCAATGCCCCCCGGAAAAATATATGCCCCTCTTGCATCAATGATTTCAGCCCCTTCAGCAGGCAGGTCCTTGCCAATCATTGAAATCTTCTCATTTTCAATCAATATATCCGCCTGATACGTATCTGCAGCGGTTGCAATCGTTCCATTTTTAATGATTTTCTTCATCTTCAATCCCTCCATCATTTTACGAAATCAACACTTTCACTGCTTATGCCCCCAAGGAAAGACTGGCGTTCATTCCATGTCATTGGCGGTAATTCATTTGTCAATTCGATCATATCGATCGCCCCATCGACCGGACAGACGATCGAGCAAAGGTTACAGCCTACACAATCCTCTTCGCGCACTCTCAAGAAGGAGCCGCCTGACGTGTCCTTTAACATATCTATACATTGATGAGATGTATCTTCACACGCAATATGGCATTTATTGCAGTTGATGCACACATCATTATTAATGCGCGCAACAACCTTGTAATTGAGATCTAAATTCCCCCAGTCGGAATAACGCGGTACGGACTTACCGACAATATCCATCACGGAAGAAATCCCTTTTTCATCAAGGTAATTGGACAGGCCATCAATCAAGTCTTCTACTATTCTAAAACCGTGATGCATGGCAGCCGTACAAATTTGAACTCCAGTCGAACCCATCAATAAAAATTCCACCGTATCCTGCCAATTTGAAATGCCGCCTATTCCGGAAATGGGAACATTGATCATTTTATTCCTTGCACACTCAGCCACCATATTCAAGGCAATCGGCTTCACGGCCGGACCGCAATACCCTCCGTGAGCTCCCTTGCCGCCTACATGAGGAATCGTATTCCATGAATGGATGTCCACTCCCGCCAAGCTGTTGATCGTATTGATCATGCTTATTGCATCCGCACCGCCGCGCACCGCCGCTTCAGCCGTAACCGTAATGTCAGTTATATTGGGTGTAAGCTTGACGATGACGGGTTTGGATGCAGCTTCCTTCGCCCAGTAAGTTTGCTTTTCCACAAGTTCGGGAACCTGTCCCGAAGCAGCTCCCATCCCACGCTCTGCCATACCGTGCGGGCAACCAAAGTTCAACTCGTAACCATCGACCCCTACATCTTCTATACGTTTGATGATTTCATGCCACTTTTCCTGTTGTGGCTCCACCATCACCGATGCAATGATTGCATGATCAGGGAATCTCTTCTTCGTTTCATATATTTCTTTCAGATTCACTTCAAGAGGTCGATCCGTAATCAATTCTATATTGTTGAACCCGGCAACTCTCTGTCCATTAAAGCTGACCGCTGCAAAACGCGATGAAACATTCAGGATGGGATCACCCAACGTCTTCCAAACAGCTCCGCCCCAGCCAGCTTCAAATGCTCGCTGGACTTGATAACCCGAATTAGTAGGTGGTGCTGAAGCAAGCCAAAAAGGATTGGGAGATTTAATACCTGCAAGATCAATTGATAAATCAGCCATGATAAGCCTCCTAATTTTTATAGTTATAAAGCAATGTCCACCGCTTCGCCCATCAAAATCGAATCAATTTCATAGGCTGTCTTCTTCCCTTGCTGGGCAGCTGAAACAACCATTGCCTCACCTTGTCCTTTTCCGAAGATCACGTCACCGCACGCAAAGATCTTTTCATTGGATGTCCTGTAGGAATCACCCTCCAATGTTACGACCCCATCATCATGTTGAATGCCAAACTGTTCAATCAATCCTACATACCTGGATTGGCCTATGGCACGAATGACCCCATCGACCGGTATGACGAACTCTGATCCGGTAATTTGGACTGGACGGCGCCGGCCATCTTCCCCCGCCTCGCTAAGCACCATCTTCACGCACTCGATGCCCGTAACCTGACCGCTTTCATCCGAGAGTATCCTGGAGGGGGCAGTCAGCCAGTGGAATCCGATACCTTCTTGTTTGGCAAACTCATATTCAAAATCATAGGCTGTCATTTCCTTTTGGGTACGACGATAAATAATGCTCACCTGTTCGGCGCCCAGGCGTACAGAACAGGTTGCGGCATCGATCGCCGTGTTTCCAGCCCCTATTACCGCCATCTTCTTCCCAATGAATTTATCAGTGATTGCCCCTGTTTTCGTTGCTTTTACGAAATCGATTGCATCATAAACGTCAGCCAAGTCCTCCCCTTCAATTCCAAGCTTAGGAACATCGGACATGCCGATCGCTAAAATGACCGCATCAAAGTCGGCAGTCAGTTGATTTGCGGAAACATCCACCCCGACCCGAGTATTCGTTTTAATATCAACATCCAAACTCTTTACTTGTTCAACTTCCCAATAAGAAATGCTCTGAGGTAAACGGAACGATACAATTCCGTAAGTATTTAATCCGCCTGAATTCTTTTCAGCTTCGAAAATGGTTACGCTGTAGCCAAGCAAGGCTAGCTCCCTTGCTGCAGACAAACCCGCCGGACCGCTTCCAACAATGGCAACTTTTTTGCCATTCTTCTTTCCGGCCTTGAATAAGGCTTGTTTATTTTGGATGGCCCAATCTGTGGAATAACGCTGGAGATTGCCAATCATGATTGGCTTTGTAGAATGGTTCAGGACACATGCCCCCTCACATAGCTCCTCAGTCGGACATACCCGCGCACAGCTGGCACCAACAGGATTGGCTGTCATGATGGTCTTAGCCGCTCCTTTAAAATTACCTGAAGCTATCTTCTTAATAAAACCTGGAATATCTATTCCAGTCGGACAGGCTTGGATGCATGGGGCATCATAGCAGTATAAACATCGATTCGATTCTTCCAAAGCTTCCCTTGGGGATAACCCCCTCTCCGCTTCCTGAAAGTTAATCTCCAGATCACCTTTTAACGGGCTCGTCATACTCATTCACTATTTCTCCTTCCAAACATTTATTTTGAAAAATAAAAAGGGAGGAATTGCATGCGTTTCTCTCTACTGTCCTAATATTCAAACGATTGAAAGCATGCCAACATGGTTTTCATC
This sequence comes from Peribacillus sp. NPDC058002, assembly GCF_042886655.1. Taxonomy (NCBI): domain Bacteria; kingdom Bacillati; phylum Bacillota; class Bacilli; order Caryophanales; family Bacillaceae; genus Peribacillus; species Peribacillus sp. NPDC058002. Next base: position 15,231 of record NZ_JBHVQU010000014.1, read on the forward strand.
ATTATTCAACTAACAGTCATGGCGATTTCCCAGCCAAATTCTCTCGTTTTGTTTAATATTTTCTATCATTCTTTCACTGGTCACGCCTCGGTCCCTGCTTCCTTCTAACACAAAAGGCCCCCCTACTAATCTTAAAAACTCAAATCCTGATGATAACTCAGAGAATTGAGTATTCTTTATTTTATAATGTTAAAAAGTAAGTTACATTATACAAAGTGTAAAGCATTTCCATGTGCTAGCTATGCAATATGTAATAATCATGTTATATTTCCTAACAATAAACGATAAACATCGTCATTTTTCTACATTCAAACATACTTTTCATCATACTTATTGATATTCTTCGGAAGGTTTGTACTGAAGACCTAATTATCAACACTTTGTCCACATAAAAAAAAGCCCGGAAACTAAAATCTTGGTTTCCGGGGTCTTTTCACCTTTATCCACAACTTATTCACATATTATGTGGTGTTATTCTCTTTGTTTGTGCAGAACGGAGGCATTCCACCAAAAGTTATCCACATTAAAGAATCGACTTTTCCACTTATCAACAAACCGTTAACAATTTATCAACAGGCAGGTTCATTCCGGATGAATAACGTACCGTTTATATTTCTCATAATCCGTTTTCTTGCACTCAAGCTTTATTCGATATCCGGTTGCCTCATATTCTGTTTCGGTTATGTGACCATTTTCATTGAAATAAGAAACCAGCTGTCCTTGATCAAATGGAATCAGCATTTCACAGTGAGTATAGTCGACAAAAATATGCTTGCGAATTTGATCTATCAATTCCTCGATGCCAACTTTGTTTTTTGCTGACATATACACAGAGCCACGATTCACCTGAGGGATATCCAAATCGGTAAGGTCGGCTTTATTATAAGCAAAAATCGTTGGAATCCCTTTAATGCCTATCTCATTTAAAGTCTTATCCGTTATCTCAATTTGATGCTCATGATCAGGATTAGAAAAATCGACAACATGGATCAACAGGTCCGCTTCTACCACTTCTTCCAATGTGGAGCGGAATGCTTTCACGAGATGATGGGGCAATTTGGACACAAACCCCACCGTATCCGTCAATAAAAATTCCTTTTTATCCGGAAGCGGGATGTTTCGGACGGATGTCTCAAGCGTTGCGAACAGCATATCCTTCTCAAACACCTGCTTCTCGGCTGTTGGATGGAACATCTCAATCAGGGCATTCATGATCGAAGATTTACCTGCATTGGTATAACCGACTAAGGATACGACAGGGATGGCATTCTTTTTCCGCTGTTTCCTCTGTGTTTGCCGGTGTGCAACAAGGGCTTCCAGTTCTTTATTCAATACACTTATATTTTCCTCGATTCTCCTGCGGTCAAGCTCTAACTGCTTTTCACCTGCACCTTTGTTTGTACCGACCCCGCCACTCTGACGCCCTAATGACTCCCTCAGACCAACGAGACGCGGGAGCATATACTGAAGCTTCGCCACTTCTACCTGAAGCTGTGCTTCCTTCGTTTTCGCCCGATGCGCGAAGATGTCCAGAATCAAGATTGTTCGGTCAATCACCTTGCAATCCATATCCCTCTCCAGATTACGAAGTTGCGAAGGGGAGAGCTGATCATTAAAAATGACGACATTCGCTTCTTTATGCTCAACGAGATTTTTCACTTCCTCGATCTTCCCGGTACCGATAAAATGTGACGAGTTCACCCGATGCAAATTTTGTGTGATGGTCGCTGCAACCTCTACCTCACATGCTTCCGTTAAATTGGCCAATTCCTCCATTGAATACTCAAAATCCTTTTGACCGTTGAGATTAACTCCAACCAAGATTGCCCTCTGCTGTAATTCCATCATTTCAAATCCCTTCCGTACATACCTTACTCCCTATATTGCTTAAACAAACCTATCCTACTGCCTAAAAGCCAGCCACATTGTAGCACACCAGACATTACTTGCATAACGTTCGCTGCACAAGTTTATCGGACTTCCTTTTACTATAAAAGAAAATTCACCAAAAAAATAACCGGACCGATCACTTTTTTCAAGTTTCACATGAAACAATTGGAAAGCCCCTAAATAAAAGCTCCCTGGTTCACCTTAAGATGCACCAGGGAGCCCATATTACTCTATTCCTTTATTCTCAATAACCTAAGACTATTCAATGTAACTAATAACGTCGCACCCATGTCGGCAAAAACCGCCATCCAAAGTGTTAACCAGCCCGGCGCTATCAATAATAAGGCCAGGATTTTAATCACCAATGAAAACGTGATGTTCTGCTTAATGATTTTTAATGTTTTACGGCTTAAGCTGATTGTATAAGGCAGCTTCGATAAGTCATCACCCATTAAGGCAATATCGGCCGTTTCAAGGGCCGTATCTGTACCCGCCCCGCCCATTGCGATTCCTACCGTGGAAGCTGCCAAGGCCGGAGCATCATTAACGCCATCGCCTACCATGGCCACTCGATCATATTTTTGTTTCCATCGTTTGATGATGGTCAATTTATCTTGTGGCAATAGCTCCGCCTCAATCTCATGAACGCCAGCTGCCGCCCCGATAGCTTTAGCTGTTCCGATATTATCCCCGGTCAGCATGATCGTTTTTTCAATGCCCAATGCATGCAGTTTCCGAATTGCTTCCTTACTGCTTTCCCTTATTTCATCAGACACCGCGATGAGCGCCAAGATCTTCACTTGATCGCCGAGCACCATCACCGTTTTCCCTGTATTTTGAAAGCCGCTGATTAATTTAAGCACATCATCAGAGAAGCCTAAACCTGCCTCTTCTTCAAAAAGGTGGGGTTTACCAATGTAATAGATTCCTTGATTGATTTTCCCCTTTATACCTTTACCGGTAATTGCAGTAAAATCCTCTACCAATAAAGAATGATAGTCCACATCGTGGTCTTCCGCCTTTTGGAGAATGGCCGTGGCAAGCGGGTGCTGTGATCTGCTTTCTAAAGCAGCAGCGATAGCCAGCACATCCTGTTCATTCAACTCAGCAGATAACACTGTGAAATCAGTCACTTCAGGTATGCCCTTTGTTAAAGTACCCGTTTTGTCAAACGCAATCGCCTTTAAGGCTCCCGCTTCCTCCAAATGGACCCCGCCTTTAATCAGCACACCATGTTTCGCAGCATTTCCGATAGCTGTCACAATGGCGATGGGCGTAGAAATGACCAAAGCACACGGACAACCGACAACAAGTACAGCTAGCCCCCGGTAAATCCATTCACTCCAATCCCCGCTCATCACAATCGGGGGCAACACGGCAATGGCCAAGGCAATGAGCATTATGGCCGGCGTATAGAATTTTGCGAATTTATCCACGAAGGCTTGGGAAGGTGCCTTTTCAGCCTGTGCTTCTTCAACCAGGTGGATGATTTTTGCAATCGTCGTATCCTCGACTCGCTTCGTGACCTCCACTTCGAGCAACCCTTCACCATTTAAGGTTCCGGCAAACACTTCACCCTCAACCGTTTTAAAAACCGGCTCAGATTCCCCAGTAATGGCTGCTTGATTAAGTGTCGAGGCACCTTTCATGATCCTGCCATCCATGGCAAGCTTTTGACCCGGCTTAACGATCATGATGTCGCCCACTTCAATCTCATCAACAGCAACCATCATTTCGTGATGCCCCCTACGGATCAAGGCTTCTTTAGGTGCGATGTTCATTAATGATTCTATCGAATTACGGGCTTTATCCATCGAATATTTTTCCAGTGCTTCACTTATCGCAAAGAGGATGACGACAGTCGCCCCTTCGCCCCATTCACCAAGCACGGCCGCCCCGATGATGGCAACCGTCATAAGGGTGTGCATATCAAAGCGAAGCCTGACAAGATTCTTCAATCCATTGATAAATAATGAATATCCCCCAACTATGATTGCAGCCGCATAACCGATTACCGGCACGATGCTTCCATCAGCATATCGATTATCCAAAATCCAGCTGATCAGCAAAAGGATAACCGAGAACACCACTTTTATATTTTCTTTTTGCTTCCAAAATGGTTCCTTTTGTTTCACCTGTTCCTGTTCACCGCGGATTCTCAGGTTATCAAAAGAACCCGCCTTTTCAATCTCTTCGAGAGTCGCACTGCCCTGTACAGAAATCTTCGAGGCACCAAAGTTGATTTTGGCATCCTCCACACCTTCTAGTTCACGGACATTGTTCTCAAATTTAGCTGCACAATTCGTGCAAGATAGACCTTGGATACGATATGTTTTTAATGTGGACTCAGCCATCGACCCTTACCTCCTGCTGATGTTCTAATGCAATGAGAATTAACTGCCTTATATGATGATCATCCAAAGAATAAAAAGCCAACTTTCCTTCTTTTCGGTATTTTACGATTGCGTGTTTATAAAGCGTACGAAGATGATGGGACGTAGTCGCCATCGAAGCACCAATGATATTGGCCAGATCGCACACACACAATTCCTCGTCCTTACAGAGCGCATAAGCTATCTTTGCCCTATTCTCATCGCCTATAACCTTAAACAGCTTCGACATGCTGGATAAATCCACCTGGTTCATTTCCTCTTGAATGCGATTAACCTTCACTTCATCATGCAGGTGGACATCACATATATCTTTCAGTTCCGTCATCTTCTCACACCTCTCATTCAAATCTGCGTTTGATTATAATATAACATAATTACCTGAACATTCAAATCTATATTTGATTGTTCAAGAGCCTTTTCTCCTTCCTCAAAAGCGGCTTAGTGAAAGCACCTATATGTCTTTATATGTGAGCCATCGTTTTTTGTTTCACTTCTCAACCGCTCCCCTGGAATTTTGCTGAACACAAAGTGCAGGCTGTCCTCTTTTCAGGGTCTCCATGAATCTCCTGAACCGAAACCTCTATTCTTCAGGCGAAAAAAAAGAAGGGACATAAATCCCTTCGCGTCCCTTCAATCCAATGATTTTAATAATTTCCTATTGATGCCTTGATAAGTATAATATATTTAATTTAGTATTTTTTAGAAAAACTATGATATACTTAGTCAAACCTTTTTAAGCGTTTTACTTTACTTGTACCATTTACCCTGCTCATCGTTGAGCAGGGTTTTTTGTCATGTATTTTCACAAAACAAAAAAAGACAGACCCTATAACAAGGATCTGTCTTTTTTTGTTATTGAAATTATGCTTTTTGAACGTTAGAAGCTTGAGGTCCGCGTTGACCTTGTTCTACTTCAAAAGTAACTTCTTGACCTTCGTCTAAAGATTTGAAACCTTCGCTTTGGATAGCTGAGAAATGTACGAATACGTCGTCTCCGTTTTCGCGTTCGATGAATCCAAAACCTTTTTCTGCGTTAAACCATTTTACTTTACCTTGTTCCATTGTTGTTGCCTCCTAGTGCATCTAAGCACAATGTATTACTATCCTTGCTCTAAGTCATCATCGAAAACGAAAAGTAGTACTTTTAGTATCCTTAGTACCGAACAAAAATAATTAAGACTAAGCATAACATTAAATGGTAGCGATTGCAAATAGTTTGGGGAAACTTTTTTCCAGAATTTTTAATACTCTTTAAATTCATTTATAATCAAGCATTAACCAATGGGCTCTATCTATTCAGGTAATGGCTTCATGACCTGCCACACGCATTCGTCCAAACAAAAACCTCTCGTTTACAAAGTTAAAGAGGTTTCAAACTGTAGACAAACTTGATGTTATTTATCATTGCCTACATTTTTTTGAGGAGGTGTAAAGCGGAACGTTGATTTACCTTCCAGGTACTAGCTTTCCGCGGGCGGTCCGGAAGCCTCCTCGGGTCTCTTAGCGCCTGTGGGTTCTTCCTTGGACCTGCTTTTCCCGAAGGAGTCTCGTACACCCGCTCCAATCAATTATGTTTAAAAGTTAAGAGAGGTTTTTGTAAATGTTCACATCGAATATTATTTTTCGGTAATGAACTTTTCTACCATTTCTTCTAAAATGGCCGATTCTTTTGCTAAATCTTCATTTTGTTCCTTCAATCCAGTCATTATGGTGTTTTGTTGAATGGCAGCTGCCGAGATTTGCTCCGTCGTTGCGACTCCTTCTTCAGAAATCGCTGCAATTTCCTGAATGGATGCCAGGCTTTCATCCGAAGACTCATTGATTTTTTTCGAATGGACAGCTAATCGTTCCGTGCCTTTCAGCAATTTCTCTACGGATTCAAATATCTTATTGAAAATCTCGCCATTGTTTTCCACTAAGGAAACACCATTTACTATATCCTGAAAACTTTCATCATTATTTTGGATGACTTTGGCTGTTTGTTCATTAATCCGAATGATGGATTCTGAAATGATATCGATGGATTCATCTGTTTGCACAGCCAATTTTTGCACCTCTTGAGCCACTACGGCAAAACCTCTGCCGGCATCACCCGCCCGTGCCGCTTCAATGGAAGCATTCAGGGATAGCAGGTTCGTTTGAGAAGCAATCACCCTTATTAAGCCAATCACCTCATTTATCTTCACTACATCCTCTTCCAGGCTCACCAAATTGGCTTTAGTCGCTTGGCCGTTTTCCATGATCTTATCCATCTGGCTCGTTACATCTTGAACTTGTTTACTTCCTTGTTCAGCAAGTTTATTCGTATGCAAGGTAAATTCATTCATTTCATTCGTTTGTTCATTCATTAAACGGATTGTATCCGTTAAGTCACTGATCATATTGGAAATTCGGTCAATATGATGGGCACGTTCTTCTGAAGCTTTTGCTTCTTCCGTTGTCCCCGTCACTATCTGGCCATAGGATTCCACCATCTCTTCAAATGATTGCTGAATGGACACTGTCGTTTGATTCATCGTTTGAGCGTGTTCACGGACATTCTTGATAATATAGGCCAAACTTAATCTCATATCTTCGAATCCATTTGAAAGATCGCCAATCTCATCCTGTCTACCAACGGGAATCGATTTACTTAAGTCCCCTTTTGCCATTTCATTCGTGTAACCAACAAGTTCATTGACGGGTCCCGAGATCTTTTTCCCGATGATAACTGCGCATAACACACCTAATATAATGGCACTTGCAAGAAATAAGATATTATAGAATATCATTGTGCTTTTCAATTCATCGATGAATTTTGCATCCATATCGATTCCGACAATCGCGTCCGTCCCTTTGATTGGCGTAAAGTACGATTTGTGTGTACCCCACTTATCTTTATATATTTCACTTAATACGTCTTCGTCCCCATTTATCGACTTTGCCTGTTCCGGAGTGAAAGGGGACTCCACCATGTAGTCCTCGCTGCCGTTCAGGGCTGCAATCATGTCGGCATCATTCTCCCGTTTCAGCACATAAACATATTCAATTCCCTTTTTATCTTCAACAAAGGCATCTAGTTTCCGCCTAATCTCTTCGCCCCGTTCGGAAGCTTTGTTTATCAAAGTGGGATTGAGGCTCGCTGCTAAACTGTGGGCATTTTCAGAAAGGCGTTCATCGAATTGAGGAAGGACATTCTCATTGATCATTTTATTAGTAATATAGGAAAAGCAAAGGCCCATGGCCCCTGCGAAAAGTACGAAAGGAATAATATAAAACAAGAATAGTTTTGCCAGCAAAGATTTATTAGGATTAAGCTTTGAAAATCTCATTTCGATGCCCCCTTAGATGAAAACCAGGTGTTTTATAGTCAAATATGGTATTAAGTCCAAATGGAGCAATTGGAGATTTTCATTCAGATCCTCACTTCTATAAAAGATGATTGCCATGCTCCGGTCATTTTGAAAAGGAAGCTGCCTATATTCCATAACATGTTCGAATTCATGACGGAGTCCATCATGATCCATACATGAAACATCTTCCGGATTTATTTCCAGTGGTACCTCTGCAAAGAAAAAGCTATATATATGATCGTCCATCTCTTCCAATATCCGATTCCAATCGGGTTTCGTTCCTGAAAAATAGTGTTCATACATATTCATTCCATAGGCATGGTAACCTAGATCCGTTGTACCCGCCCCAGCAAAACGCAGGGGATTGATTTCAATGGGTATCACCCGGTTTTCCTTTTTGCGAATTTCAAAGTGTACAGGGTAATTCCTAAGTGGAAGGACCGTTTGAATATTCTTCATGAACTTTAGTGCATCATGATAGATTTCGTTAATGGCCAACTTCGAAGTATAATAAATTCGATCGGAAGTATCGTAATCATCCTTGAATAATCGTTTGAAGACATTCAAAATGACCGGTTCACCATCTTGATTGTAATAGCCATCAATGGCATACTCTTCACCCTGAATCCACTCTTCTATTAAAACGGTCTGGGAACCGACCACTTCTGAATCATATAATCCATCCGAATGAAGTAAATCCGCTTTAAGCTGATTCACGGCTATATCCCAATCCTGCTCATTCTTGACTTTGTGGACCCCTACACTCGAATAGCCAATATTGGGTTTAATAACTACCGGAAACGGTATTTGATTTTTATCCAGGTCACTTATTATGGATGAATCAATATCTTGGAAATAGAAATCAGGATATAAAGATTTCGTCAAATTTCGCACCTGACTCTTATCCTTCAATAACTTTGACCAAATGTACTCATTGCTATTCGGTTGAAAATGACCTAATAATGTTATGCCATTTTCAGAATTTGTAAGAATTCTTTTGTCCTTTTCCATGGACATGAAAAATTCTGTATCCTTTTGAATGTTTAGCTTTTCTGATGTTAATGTGTCTCCCCATTGCCCCTGTTCCAGCACTGGAATTTGCTGTTCCTCCAACACCTTTAGAAGAATTGGCGACACAATGGACTCATTCAGAATAATCATTTTTTCCACCTAACTTATACTGTTTTTTGTATCTCCATATTTAATCGGTTAAAAGCGGTAAGTATTTAGCTTATATAGGTATTTATTATTAAGAAATGCATTAAAAAGCAAGATATCAATATATCTTTTCACCCATTCTACCTAAGCTGAAAATTCTTTAAGACATGGAAAAAGCCCAGATCTAGCCCCGGGCTCTCCCTTTTCCTATGTTCATGTTGAAAAAACTCCTTTCATTCTTGAACATCTACAATAATACTTGATGGTTTTTCGATTTGATGCCGAAGAACTTGAATAGGGCATAACCTAGCATTCCGCCAAACGTATTTAATAGAAGATCATCCACATCAAAGATGCCGATATTAAAGACTGCCTGAGAGATTTCGAAACAAAGACTTACTATAAAGGAAATACAGCATACCCTCTTTAGATTTATATATCCCTTTCCAATAAAGAGAGGTAGAAATATACCAATAGGAATGAATAATGCGATGTTTCCAAGCAAATTGAATATATTGTGATTTGTCCTATTTTGGACAGTATTCACTATTTCATTAAACGGTATGAAATTACCGAACAATAATAATCTATTCTTCATATTTGTTGGGTTTTGTAGATTACTTTGAAGTTGTTCTAGAAGAAAAGTTATATCAATATGGCCAAACTTAAATAAAATGACCTTGCTTAGCAAAAAGATATAGCTAGCAAACAATGCTGGAATAATGATATCCTGTATTATTATTTTCTTCATTTTTCTTGCCCAATATGTGCATGTATAGAAGAAAAAGCAGTCACGATGACTCCCCCCATATTATCTCCAGATATTTCATACGCGTTGGCTTGCATCTCAACTTTCTTTTTAGAAGATACAGGATAATAAGAGACTTCATATTCCACTCCCGCTATTGTTTCCCCAACCTTCTTTTTCTCTTTTATATAAGTAAGGTATTCTTCCAAAGTAAAATTCTTTTTCTGCATGATTCTACTATGGGGAATACCAACATAGCGGAAATGCCATGGCTCATATTCAATACCTGTGATATCTTTTTTATCTTCTGGATAACGTAGAATAAATCCATATTTCCAGGCATTCTTTTGTAACCACTTTCCTTCCGGGGCTTCATTCATCCCTGATAAGGTGGAGCCTATATCAAGTGATAACCCTAAGTTGTGCTCACTATGGCCAGCTGGTAAAGCATATGCAGACCCCTTTTCTTGATAGAGTTGACTTTGCTCCTCTTCATCGCGATATCCACTGCTAATAATGAAATGACGGACATTATCTTTTTCAGCCGCACGAACCATTTCCAAGAATTTCTCTGCCACACCCTGTGACAGGCGAATCCTTTCGTCCAACAGACCATATCCCTCTATTAGTTCTTTGTGTTGAAATAGATTAACCACATCAGATTTGATCCCTCCCCGATGTACAGGATGCTCCTTATTGACCAATAACAAATTCCCTTGGTAAACCTGATCCTTAGCTATTTCTAACGTTACATTCTCCTTCGGGACCCTTAGACCATGTCTTTCATCAATATTTTGAAAATCACCGTCCGATTTATATTGGCTTACTTCACGTGCCAGCAGCAAAAATAAAACAAACAAAACAACCCACTTCTTCATGAACAGTCCTCCTTACCTTCTTTCTATAGGTTAGGAAAAATAGTTTAAAAAAATAGTGGGGAAATTATAAAATTTTTCTTAAATCACTGCGGTAATCGCACTTCAAATAGAGTCTGTATAGAATCGCTTTTAACGGATATCGTTCCATTATGCTGTTCGACAATATTTTTTACGATGAATAAACCGAGACCCGTGCTTCCATCTTTATGGGACCGCGCCTTATCATTTGTGTAGAACATATCAAAAACATAAGGTAGTTCTTCCTCAGGTATACAAGTTCCATAGTTGATAACTTGTACAACAACCTCCCCTTTATCAGTGAAACCAAGGATATCCACGAACTGTCCATCGTTTCCATAACGTACGGCATTGGTCAATAAGTTTTCGAATACACGAGCCAATAGGTCGCCATCACCTGAAATATCTAAATGCGATGGAAGAGTCAATCTTGCACTCAAGTGGTTTTTTTCGAAGAGTGGATATAGTTCTTCACTTAATTGAATGAGCAATTCACTTAAGTTGAGGGATTTTTTCTCTAATGGAAGCATGCCATAGTTCATTCTGGTTATTTCAAAAAGTTCATCAATAAGTTTCTCTAAACGCTGGGATTTCGTGTAAGCAATCTTCGTAAAATGCCTGATTCGTTCTTCAGGTAAATCTTCTTCTCGAAGGATAAAGTCCAAATATCCCAAAACGGATGTTAGAGGGGTACGTAAATCATGGGCCAAGTTCAGAACCAATTGATCCTTACTGCTTTCTGCAAAATCGCCTCTTTCTACGGCTTCTTGTAATTTCTCACTTGCCCGGTTAATATCTTCCGCTATATCCTGGAATTCATCTTTTGATAGGATGTCGACTCTGCTTTTAAAGTCACCATTTGCGAGATCATTGATTCCATTGGAAATCTTATTAAAGTATGTCGCATAAGGTTTTGTAAGGAAAAAGAAGAATAGTATCGAAAGTGGGATAAAAATGATTAAAAAGAAGTTTAGATCTCCATAGTAATTCATGATGACACGCAAACGGACCAACGGATCTTCAAGCTTTACATTCGTATGATAATAAAATTGAAGGCCTTTATATATAAGGTAGGTAATGGTTCCCGCTATCAACATGCTCAATGCAAGTAATATTATCATTTTAGCCCTGAAGCTTCGTAACTTGTCAGCCATTGAATTTATATCCCACTCCCCACACAGTCGTAATGAACTTGTTTTTGTTTTTATTTTTATCCTCGCCTAGCTTTTTCCTTAGCGTACGAATATGTACCATGACAGTATTGTTGCCAATTTCATAATACGCTTCGCCCCATACATTGTGAAAAATACTTTCCGCACTAAATACTTTTTGGGAATGACCGGCTAAGAGAACCAAAATATCGAATTCCTTCGGTGTTAGCTCGATGGCTTCATCATATAGTATCACTTTGCGCTGATCAGGATAAATGGTCAAACCGCCGGCTTCCAAGCTAGATTCATATTCGTTTACGGCTTGATTCAACTGCATAGCCCGTCGCAATTGTGCATTCACACGTGCGACCAATTCCATTGGGTTGAATGGCTTGGTCATATAATCGTCCGCCCCCATCACCAATCCAGAGATTTTATCCAGGTCGGAACTTTTTGCACTCAGAAAAATGATAGGCATTTGATAATGCTCTCTGATCTGTCGGGTAACTTCATAGCCATTCAGCTCCGGCATCATGATATCCAAGATGGCCAAATCTATCTTTTGATTTTGAATAACACGAATGGCCTCTTTCCCATCCGATACCTTTATATAGTTATATCCCTCTTTCTCCAAATGCAAAGCGACCAGGTCGGCAATTTCCACCTCATCATCAGCTATCAATACGGTAATCCGCTTCATCTGTATCTTACTCCCTTTTACATATTCCCATTACTATAATTGTACTCCATTCCATTCCGATTTTCCAAACACCTCAATATTCCAGGCCAATTTTTTTATTGATCTTAATAAGAAAAAGCCACACACTATTGATCAGCTTTAACATTTTCATATTTTTAAAACTTTTCATTCAGCAACAGTGACGGTAGTATTGAAAGAAAAAGGTTCGCCGGATTTTTCGTGGAATAACTAGACTAGTTCATATTCAATTCATACCTTCTTTATATACTTGCCCTATGAAGATCAAGAAAGGATGTATTTCATATGTCAGAAGAAAAAAACCAAAAAGGATGGCGCCAGTTCATTCGGTTAGTTCAACAAACGAAGCCTTCCAAACTAATGATAGGGATTGCATTGGCGTTAAGCCTAGGTACAACGGGTGTAGGTTTATTAGTCCCTTTATTCACAAAAAATCTAATTAATGATTTTTCGATCAGCTCACTAAACACTGAACGGATCACCCTTCTCCTTCTTGCCATCATTGTTCAAGCATTGGCCAGTGGATTTTCCATCTATTTATTAAATCGGATCGGTCAATCTGTAGTGGCGGGTATCCGCGATCAACTATGGAAAAAATTACTCGTATTACCCGTGAGTTATTTTGATGAACATCAGTCAGGCGAAACGGTCAGCCGAATGACAAACGATACAACTGTAGTGAAGGGATTAATCTCTGAACACCTCTCTAATTTCGTTACAGGAATCATTTCCATCGTTGGCTCCATGATCGTGTTATTTGTACTGGATTGGAAAATGACATTGTTGATGTTCATTGCCATCCCACTCTCTGTTTTGATATTAATGCCCCTAGGGAAAAAAATGCATAAAATTTCAAAAGGGATGCAGGACGAAACAGCAAGCTTCACCGCAGTCCTTCAGCAGGTGCTAACGGAAGTCCGTCTTGTTAAAGCATCGAATGCAGAAACATTTGAATATCAAAATGGAAAAAAAGGAATCAACAAATTATTTCAATTTGGATTAAAAGAAGCAAAGATCCAAGCGTTGATTGCGCCGCTAATGAGTTTTGTCATGATGGCTTTACTCGTACTGATTTTAGGTTATGGGGGAATGCGTGTTTCTTCAGGAGCCCTGACAGCTGGAGCTTTAGTGGCATTCATTATGTATCTTTTCCAAATAATCATGCCAATGGCTCAATTAGCCAGTTTCTTTACACAATTCCAAAAAGCAACGGGTGCAACAGAGCGCATCATTTCCATTCTGGATGCCGTGGAGGAAGAAGATGCGTTGCAGCCAGTTCAAAATATAAGTCAATCAATCAGCGTGGAGAACCTGAACTATAGTTATAATAATGGAGAACAGGTACTAAAAGATATAAGCTTTAACGTTGAAGCCGGAAAGGTCACGGCAATTGTCGGGCCAAGCGGCAGCGGAAAAACCACGCTTTTCTCATTATTCGAGCGTTTCTATAAACCACAGCAAGGCTCCATTTCCATAGGCGGGAAATCCATAAATGATTTCACACTCCTTTCATGGAGAAGCCAGATTGGGTATGTTTCACAAGAAAGTCCAATTGTTTCAGGAACCATTCGAGATAATATTTGTTATGGAATGTATCGGGATATAACAGATGAGGAATTAAATCAAGTAGCTAAAATGGCGTATGCAGATCAGTTTATTTCTGAGCTTCCCAACGGATTTGATACAGAGGTTGGTGAAAGAGGCATGAAATTATCAGGCGGTCAAAGGCAAAGAATTGCAATAGCGCGAGCATTTTTAAGAAACCCCAAAATTTTAATGCTTGATGAAGCCACCTCCAGCCTTGACAGCAAATCGGAAAATGTTGTACAACAGGCGTTAAATGATTTAATGAAAGGCAGAACAACAATAGTTATTGCTCACCGACTATCGACCGTTATCGGTTCAGATCAAATAATCTTCCTGGAAAAAGGGAAAATAACAGGCAGCGGTACACATAAAGAACTATATAATACGCATTCCTTATATCGTGAATTTGCTGAGCAGCAGTTAAACAAACTTGAACTGGCCTAATTCACCGAAAGGAACGAAGAAGGATGACAAGAATATTAATAGTCGATGATGATGCACATATTCGGGAACTAATAAACCTGTTGTTAAGAAAAGAAGGATTTGATCTCTATGAAGCCGCAGATGGCCTGCAAGCATTGGCATTAATGGAGAAGGTAAAAATCGATTTGGCAGTCATCGATATTATGATGCCTAACATGGATGGATGGCAATTATGCAAAGAGTTAAGGGAATTTAGTGATATCCCCATTTTAATGCTGACTGCAAAAGGGGAAACAACACAAAAAGTAAAAGGATTCGGTCTTGGGGCAGATGATTATCTTGTAAAACCATTTGAACCGATCGAATTGGTGCTTAGAATAAGGGCATTATTAAAGCGGTATAAAATCACTATTTCACAAACATTAAATATCGGCGAATTAAAGATGAATCGCAACACACATGAACTGTCATTCAAAGACCAGGAATATACGATTCCATTAAAAGAATTCGAATTGTTGTTTAAATTAGCAAGCTATCCTGGAAAAACATTCTCCAGGGAAAACCTTATTGAAGACATTTGGGGTTATGATTATGAAGGTGATGAACGAACTGTCGATGTCCATATTAAAAGAGTGAGAGAACGGTTTCCAGAATCAGATTTCCCCTTCCGCATTAAAACGATTTGGGGATTGGGTTACCGTTTGGAGATAACGAGATGAGAAGCGATCGATTTTTCAAACGAACACTTGGCATACTGTTTTTTCTTACGTTTATTTCAATTTGCTTTTCGACTGGTTACTATATCATTCAACTATTGCCATTAAGGTTAACCGATTATGTTCGGTATCTGGCCACAATCATGACAAGCATCGCAATCATGATATTCATTGGTTTTCTTATCCAGGTCATCCATCACAAAAAACGGGTAAATATTTACCTCGAGATCATAGATGCCTTAAGGAAAATAGCAAATGGCGATTATAATGTACAATTGGATTTTAAAATGGACAAGAAAAATGAAATGACCGATATCATTAACCACTTCAATCACATGGCCAAGCAATTGAAGCAAATGGAAGAGATGCGACAGGAATTCATCTCTAACGTCTCACACGAAATACAGTCGCCCCTAACCTCCATTGTAGGATTTGCCCAAGCTCTTCAATATAATAAGCTGACAATCGAAGAACGAAATCATTATCTTCATATAATTGAGACAGAGAGCAGGAGATTATCTAAATTAAGTGATAACCTTCTAAAGCTTACATCCCTGGAATCCGCGCACCATCCTTTTGAAAGGACAGATTTCCGGCTGGATCAGCAAATACGTACGATTATTTTGGCTTGTGAACCGTCTTGGATGGAAAAAGAACTCGAATTGGATATATCTTTAGAAAAGATTCGAATTTTTGCAGACCAGGATTTAATGAGCCAGGTATGGACAAATTTAATACACAATAGCATCAAATTCACCCGCCATCGTGGAAAAATCACGATCCGATTACAACAGATTGATGACCTGGCATCCATAACGATATCCGACAATGGCATTGGCATTTCCGAAGCGGACCAGTTTCATATATTTGAGCGATTCTATAAAGCCGACCTGGCAAGGGAACGCTCAAAAAGCGGGAGCGGTTTAGGACTATCCATCGTGAAAAAGATTATTGAGATGCATGAGGGGACCATATCCGTGAAAAGTGGACTCGAAAAGGGAACGACTTTTACGATACTGCTTCCTATGTATAGATATAATAAAATTGTTTGATTTTTATCTGAAATAGTTAGAGCCTTGCTGCAATTGGCACGCAGTAAGGCTCTTTAAAATTGTTTAATTTTGATTAATAACTGACAAAACTGTGATGCATTGCAGATGCGGCTGGTAAATATCTGTTACGTGTATTTTTTTGCCTTCAAATTGTACCCTTACCCCAATAGTATAGAACCACTTTTAAGGTTTTTCAGTTGAATTACTACCATATGGTTTTATATGTATTGGTTGCAAAATGATTGCATATTTCATTCCATTTCTTCTATAAGTTCCGTTACCTGACTATTAATGGCTTCTTCTATTTGTATCTCTTCTTCAATATTACTTATTTCCTCTTTTGTTCCTGCTTCTTCCACCAATTCTTCGAAATCTTCAGACGGTCTTTCATAATTTTCAGTATCTTTATTATATATGAACTTAGACTTATACGTTCCAATAAAATAATAGTAATCAAAACCTGTTTGAATTTCTTCTCCAATATTATTTGACAAGAACGCTACTATTTCATCACCAGGAATTGATGGCTTATGTCCATCTGGAATAAGAAAACATACTTCATCAAGCTGCTCTTCTGTCGCATCCGGAAATTTGTCTGCCATTCCTTGTTCCCTAGCGGTAATTAACCCTCCATCTTCTAATAACAATATCTCCTTCCCTACTAAGCTTTCATCGCCTTTTATGACTTTATTTACTTTTAAGGTAACTTTTGTAAATGGAGTTCCGTATCCTACTTCCTCCATATAATATACATAGTTCTCAGTTGCGGTGACAACGCCTTCAACAGCTATATCACTGACAGTAAGCAACTGTTCAGTATCCTCATATGAAACTGCAAATGCTAAAGATTCTTCGACAATAGTCGCCCCTTCATATGAAACACCACTATAGCTCTCTAGCTCATCATTAGTTTGATTTCTTTCAGCGTTATTCTCTACAGAAGAATTCAGAGCACTGGTATCTTCTGTACTCTTTTTTTCAGCTTCTCTAGTTGAATTACTGCAACCTACCAATAAGCTTAAAATAAATACACTAGAAATCATTAACTTTATTACTTTCATTTAAAAACTCACCCCTCATCTTCACAAATATAAAAAAATATTTTATCACTACTTTATTTGTAGATCGAATTGATTTCTTAATTGATGACCTTTCCGATTAATATAAGTAGTTTATACCGTTATATTCATCTTTTCTTGGATATTGAATACCTAAATCATAAGCTTTATTGACACCTGCATCCATCAATTGCTTACTTGTATGATTCAATCCAAAAGCATGACCTATTTCATGACTTATGGTTGTTTGTAAATATTGCGGATAATTATTTATCATTTGTTTAGATATTTCAATCTTTGACCAATACCAGTTTTGTTTCTGTGGATTTATATTTGTTGAGTTGACATACGAATAATTTTTTCCATAAACACCAGCTTCTTTAAAAGATGTAACCTGATATATATCTATGGTACTTGAAGACTTAACCGTTGTTTTTCTGTATGAAGTTGGCGTCAATATACCAGCATATTTAGAAGAATATATCCATCTATCAAATGCATTATTAATTTTGGTGGTTAGCCCACTAGCACTAGAGTCAACGTAATAAAATTTAGTGCTCTTACCGTAATTTCCAATACCTGATGACATCTTATGACCACTGAATGTCGTATAAGCATTAGCGCTAGCTGGAATTAAAAAAACTAGAATAATACTGAATAATAAAGTGTTCTTTACAACGTTTTTCACACTATCCTCTCCTCTTTTAAAAATGATTGAATATTTTTTCGTTTTACTTATACAAATATAAAGTTAGATATCACCATGCCTATGCGGGCAAGATTAGATAATTTCCTTCATTATTTCTAAGACACACTTATTTTTAGTAGACTGTTATTTTTCGTCTCTTTGTCAATAGTTGGGGTGGGGCACAATAAAGGGTGTAATGCCAAGACTAAGTAGCTAATAAGTTTACATCAGCTCATCAATTTCAAATTGTTTTTCCTGAACCATATTGCTTTCTGCTTAGTTTTTGGATTTTTCTGATAATTTTTCCCGTTTGGGAAATAAGTGATCTCATATCGATACATACGAGATTTTACACGCCAATTTAATTTACAGTAATATCGATAATCAATGTCTGTATGGCAACCATTGTAAGTATACTCAAATTGATAACTTTTTTTAGACACCGTTGATTATTGCAATAGATAGAACCGATATAATAAAATTGTTTGATTTTTATCTAAAATAGTTAGAGCCTTGCTACAATTGGCACGCAGTAAGGCTCTTTAAAATTGTTTAATTTTGATTAATAACTGACAAAACTGTGATGCATTGCAGATGCGGCTGGTAAACGTAACTGCCACAAAAAAGTGGCTGCCTCCATCTTTTCATCTCTTTATGATGAATATGATGAACATCAGGACACACGGTAAGCCTACCACTAATAAAACCCAAAGGAAATAAGTAACATTTGAATGCAAAGTTTGCTCTGTACCCATTCCGTATCCATACTTTCCCTTGAATTCAGCCTGATTGGAATTATCATTCGTATCTACTAATTCCGCTTTAACGATGACACGTTTGTCCGTATCGATCCCCGTAACATCACAAGTGATCAGAGTAAGTTCAGGACTTCGTGTATCTGCAAGAACACTAACGTCCGTCTCATGGACAATCTTCTTTTCTTTCACTTTATAGGTGAATATTTTCCGTTTATCCGATATATGGATATATGCGCCTTTTTCAATCTTTAATAAAGGCCCAAACAACAGGCGGTCATCTCTCATATGATGCCCAGCCAGCACATAATTTCCTTTACCCATTACTTGACCGTTTGTAACTGTCGTGGCACCTACAAGTAAATTTTGTGTATTCGTACCATGTAAGATCGGTAAAGATACTGTATCACCCTCAATTACTATTGCACCTATCACGTCTTCTCGTTTCACTGAAGAAATATTCGCTAATACCTTTAGAAAATCGGGAGCTTCTATACTCGCATTCTCAGGAAAAGGCTTTTTATTATCAACATTATCTTGGATTTCCTCTTCAGAAAAACTAGCTATATTGTATTTTGTGATTTCCTTTTTGATCATCGCTTCTTGTACCCAAGGGGATAGAACCAACAAAAATCCTATTAATAAAAGAAAAAAGAATGAAATGGTTGTTAAAACATCACATATTATAACTTTCTTTTTTTTTAGCATCTCAAATATGGAATCATATAACATCATTCGATTTATTGGCTATTTGTTCTTCATTCTCATCATTCTCTTTTTTCTTTCTTCGCATAAAAATAACACATAATATTAAGGCTAATAATATGACGATGCCCCCTATTATTACATAAAGCCACGTATAATCCTTTTGAATGGACACATCACTATCATTAAGCTTCTTTGCTAGACCCCCATCAATCTTAAAATTACGCTTCCAATGCCATTCTTCTCCCATGGAGGCAGCGGTCATTTCCAATGTATATTCACCTGCCTCAAGCCTTTCACCATGCAGTGAGATCGGATAATCAAAATTAGAGTTTGGGGCCATCTGCATGCCCTCTTTATTAGACTCGTACATGACTTGGCTATCTCCCTTTTTGGTCACTTTCGCTTTCACGGTCATTTGATTCATATACATGGGCATGATATTTTGGATATTAGCATTGATTACGTTTCTTGCATTTATTTGATCTGGAAACACGTCATTCAATTGAATTTCCGGTTTGACTTCATTTTCATTTTCCCTTAATAAAATGGCGACGACATAGGCAAACTCGTTTTCAATGGACAAACCTTTATTATTCTCATTCTCTTTTTGTTTATCACCAGTACCTTCAGTTTTCTCCTGAAGGATTATGCCACCAGCTAATACACCATCTAAATCTTCTTTTGGCATCACTACATCCATTTTTACTTTGTAGTTTCCTTTAGCTGGAATGATAATTTCCTCTTCCGTCTTCACTATGTCTTCCATCTTGTACAGCAAAGTCGAATCCGATTCTATATCATTCTCTCCATATTCAACTACACCATTAAGGTTTGTCGTTGCACTATGGATAAGCGGGTTTATGTTAACATCATTCTCTGTATCATTACGCAAGTTGATTTCCAGTACTTGTTTTTGTCCTGGCTTCATCATCAAATCAAAATATGTCTTTTTTTTATCCACTTGATTTTTTGGAATGACTGTCTCCACGGCAAAATTGAATTCCGCAGCCGAAGCCTTAAGGATAGAAAAAGTGAAAATGATGGATAGGCAACTTACTAGTAATAAAATGAAAATGGAATTCTTTTTCATATGACAGCACCTCCAAGTTGATGCGCGGCTTACTTTACAATGTATCTCTTCATTTATTATACAAACACCAACTTGTAACACCATTTGCAGGGGCATCTGTTAGCAGTATTATTAAAATATCAAGTAGGTTAATTTGATAAGGTTCTTTGACTATCTTCATCCATTTTCATTCATTTGCTGGAGTATCTTCCAATGACCATTTGATCTTTGCCTCATATTCCCCGACTCTAGCTTCTCCAGCCTTCGCCTCGACAAACAAGCCATTTTTTGTGTCTCCGTACCATAAGTCATTTATATATAGTGGTTCATCGTCGGTACTAAGATGTTCATAAATTAGCGATCCTGTATTTGAAAGAACTGTGTCACTACCATTATTTGAATAAACCAGAGTTAACGTACTATCATAAGCAGAGTTGTAAAGTTCATCCACTAAGGCTGCTTTCAGCTTCCAAGTGGATTTATGTTTCCGATCATCCTGTACACCAAGTTTCTGATTCATCGATTCAATTTGATAGCGTTTAGATTGTGGAGATATTTGAACATCACTACCAAATGATAAAGAGTCAGGGGCAAGCAATGTTAAACTTCCTGAGTATTCCGCCACTGTAAATAAAGGACCTGCTTTAAAAATGGCATCATGGTATTCAATAGATACAGTCGGGTTTACATTCCCCATACTATTGTTCGTTATTGGAATATCGGATAACCCTGTAATTTCACCGGTATTATCATTCAGTAATATTTGTACGGTTTGGCCTACAGCCAATGGTGTTGGTAAATCAATGGTCCATGTTCCATTTTCCGCGACTGTCGTTTTAATTAGATTCCCTTCAGCATCCTTTAACGAATCCCCATCCACTTCAACAAGGACAGTTGCTCCCACCTCATCAGCAGTTCCAGTTATCTGATATGTTCCTTCTTCAATCTCTTGAAGTGATACCTCTGCCGGTGTTGGGGGGGTTACATCAAATACTGTCGTTTCGGATTGTCCATTTTGTAACCAAGGCCCTCTTGTTGCTACTCCAGACATCTTTTGGCCGCCCACATTAAAAATCGAATCCATATACTGCACATAGCCATTTGCATCCGTTTTTAAATCCCGATGAACTATACCATGTGTATCAGTGATATCAACACTGGCCTGATTCTCGGAAGCATATACATCCATATAACGAACGACACCGTACTCATCCAGGCCATCAGTATCAGGTGTTTCCCCGATTTTCACCCTCGCCTTAATGGTTAAATCAGCATCTGTCACTGGTTCAAACTCTAATATAGGTTTTGTATTCACTCCCGCAATTCGCCTATAGTACGTTGTATTGAACCCAGATTGTAATGCCGGTTCAGAGGAGACTACCGTTTGACGGCCGGCTGTACTAGAATGACGGCCGGTAGCAGTAAAGTTTTCGACTGCCGCATATGAAAAGTCGGATGGCCCCAAAACGTTACTGCCGGTTTTCCATAAATCGATATCGGATCCATTGATTTCAAAAGTATTCGCATATCCTGTTGCAGAGGTATTTGCCCCCAAACCAACCGCGGTATTATTTCCTCTATTCCGCAAATCATATTGTTTCGGATTATCCAATGTGAAGCTATTTCCCCTATGGCTGGTAAGAGGCCCTAAATTAATTAATGGCATTGAACTATTCCCAATAACATACAATTCCGCATCTGGAGCAACATGGAAAGAATTATTGCTTGAATAATATTCAACAACAGATCCAGAAGTTTGCTTGCTTGTTAAATTAACGTAAGCACCGCCTTTTACAGTAAATGAACCATCTCCATAATTGAATCTAACAGCATTTCCGGGCATGTTGATATCTAGCTTAGCGTTTTCCCCTACCGTTATATCTTTGTAATACAGATAGACTGCGGGATAGGTTGTCCCTGTTGTTTGAGATTGAGTTAGCTGAACAATACTTTCATCACCGATTGTAAATTCCCTGGATTCCCCAGTATCGCCTGATCTTGCAGCGGACTCGTAATAAAATGTCGAAAAATTATAATAATTCACATTCCCGATGTACTTCGTGCCATTTTCCATTTTGAAGCTACCCAGATAGAAATTTTCGGCGCGTGTATCAATATTCATTTCTCCATAAACCGTTACTTCGGCATATGTAGCCCTAGCTAGTCTTTGTACGGAGGGCTCTGTAGTAATATTTCCAAATCGGTATTTCCATTTTCCTGTGTAAGAGGCATTAAGCCTTGAGCCGACTATATCTTCTGAATATCCACTTGCATAGTATTGTGCCAATACGATATCGTGCATATGGAAGTTACCCATACCATTGGTTGGATCCCCTAAATAAATGGATGTGTTTCCAAAGGAAAGCCTATGTCCATTTCCGTTAATCTCCAAATCTCTGGTTACCTGGTAAGTCCGTAATCCTAGAGTATCTCCAGAAGCACTTGGATTTTCAATATCTTTAGTTAAAATTATTTTAGATATGGAAGTGTTTTTCACCGCAGCTACAAAAGTATCCCAACTATCAACGTCTATTTCGTCAGCGGATAAAGCAGCAGCCATAATATTGCCTTCAACACTATTGGAAGGATCCACTTCTGGAAGATCTTCTTCCTCTTTGGCTATAGCTTCATTATCCTGTTCCTTCTCTTGATCACTCTGATCAATTGATGCATCCCCTTGATCAGCATCTACATTTTCACCATCTGTTTTTTCATTTTCTCCCACAACTTGGCCGGATTCTTCAGGCTCTTCCTTTATTTCTTGATCATCAGCCTTTTCCTCATCTTCTTTTATCGTTCCCCCCTCTATATCTGGTACATCCTTTTCTATGGCCTCTATATTTATGATGATCTCATTTGATTGGTTCCCATCAGATGTCGAAACTACCACAAAATTCCCGGCATTTTGGGCCTGAAAGAATAAATGAACTTCATTTTCACCTATTTGTTGTTCACTATACGCTATATTGACTTCTTTTTTAGCAGATTCATAATCCACCATGGGTGGACTACTATTAGTTTGTAATGATTGCTTTGTAGCATCTTGGTCATATGCCAACCCTTCAGGAACTTTTACTGAAATAATTCCAGCTTCTTCTATGGTCGAGTTCACTTCTAGCCTTATTTGGTCACCTAGACTTACATTACTTTGTTCCGATGATAGCCTTACAGTAGCTGCGGCGGCTGCGGACTTAAGATTGAAAAAACCATTTATATTCATTTGCTGCAGAATAATAACCAATATGATGCCCCATACCCCTATATATGAATAATCCTTTAAAGCCCTTCTGGATCTCCGTTTATATGTTAGACGTCCTTTTCTCATACCTATGTTTCCACCTCTATTCCCATTGAAAAAGTGTTGTTCATGATCTTCCGCTCAATAATATTCCAGTTTAATCTAGTGTAATATTCTACAAGTCATAAAATAGTGATACACCGTATTTAATTCCTACGATGTATCATCTTCTCTATGAATGCACCACGGTCACTTTAATTTGCCGGTGTGTCAGTCAGAATCCAGGTAAGTGTCGTATTATACTCCTTTGCATATTTTGTCGTACTGCCTGGAACTGATAATTGAACACTTTTATCCATGTTGCCATCATCTGCTTTACCAAAACGAGAAACGTAAGTACCGGCACCTTCAGCATCTTTTGCTGCCACCACTATTGATGGTGTCCCTGGTACTAAGTCGATTTCAGCAGGGACTGTACTTGGTACTGGAGAAGTCGAAGATGTGTTTACATCATTATTCAAGATTTTTATGGCTGCACCATCCAATACATCATTATCAGTGGTTTCGAACTGTGCATCTTGTCGTACTTGCAGTGTCCAGCCTGTTACAGTACCTCTATTATCACTGACTTGTACATAATTAGGCCGTAACTCCTGCGTGGTCCCTCCTTGATCATCCGTAATATTGACTTTTTGTGCAGCAGAATTATAAACCATGTCTTGTGTTGTGATTTCCTGAGTGCCAAAATCAAATGATGAAGCGAAATCAATGCTTAATGGACCACTTGTCCCTGGATTTGGAGCAGGTTCCGGGTTAGCCTCTTCACCTGGGTTTTCTGGGTCAACTGGAGGTGTAATACCTGTATATGGCGAAAATGTAATGGTACCGCCAGATTCATATTCTCCGCCTTCTGCTGAGGCTCCTTGTCCTGCTATTCCGAAACCTGTGACCAATAACGTTGAAGCAACAAGATATTTTGCAATTCTCATAGTGAACTCCCCTTTTATTAGTTTAGTTATTTGTCGGTGAATCCGTTAAAACCCATGTTAGTTTTGTACTGTATTCGACTGCATCCTTAGGAGTGCTTCCAGGTACGGATAATGTAATCGCAGTATTTTTAGCCTCACCGTCCACATTTTCCACTGTCCCAAAAACATCAAGCCATTTTCCTGCACCAGTATTCTCAGCCGCTGTCATCACTAATGATTCGGCTCCTGAGGAATCTAAGGTGATATCGGAAGCGGTAGGCGCAGTTACATTTTCCATATTTGTTACTGGCTCACCATCAGTGAATTTTATTTCAGCTCCTGTCAGAACAGGGTTCAGTGTAGCATCGTTTTCAAATTGGCCTTCCTGTTTCACTTTTAAAGTCCAGCCTGCATTGCTCCCGCGATTATCCGAAATCTGAACATAATTGGCTCTATTTCCCTGAGTGACTCCACCTAGTTCATCTGTGACGTTAACTTTCTGGGGCGCTGCATAATATACTTGATCCACGTTTGAAATTTCATTTTCGCCAAAGTCTAAACTTGAAGCGAAGTCGATACTTAATGGACCATTCGTTCCTGGGTTTGGATCCGTACCATCCGGATTTTCAGGTTTCACCTCTTTATCTGGATCATTCGGGTCAACCGGCTTCGTGATTCCTGTATACGGTTTGAACTTCACTGTACTAGAGGAATTATACTCCCCTCCATCTGCCGCAAATGCCGAAATTGAACCGCCTAAAATTAATGATGTTGCTAAAGCCGAGCCTGTAAGTACTTTCAACCGTTTTTTCAATGTATTTCCCTCCATGACTTTTATTTATCTATAACTCTTAATGACTTTCTTTGTAAAAGAAAGAAAGCTAACAAAATTACTAGAGCCCCCAAAAACATATTTTGAGTGCCCGATTGATCACCCGTTTGGGGTAATTTTTCAAGCCCTGCATCATTTGATGCCCCATTTTCATTTGATCCATTTCCAGATACACCTGATTCGGGGGATTTATTACTGTCAGAATCTTTTTTATGAATATATTCTCCATAAAACCCTACATTTGAGTCAGAACCATATGAACCGCTTGATTCGGCATGTACATTTGAAAAATTTGTTCCGAGTAAAACTATTAATATACTTATATATATAATTGATTTTTTCACATTCCACCCTCCTTCAATCATTTAGTGGACTTTCTTCCATTGCCATAAAAATGATGCCATTTAGATTGAAAATAAGATGATCCTAAAAGACTATCGCGGAAAAACCTGAGATTTTCCGGTTCTTAAAATCCACTACCGACCCTTGTCAAGAATAAGACCTTGTCTACATTCTTTCCGTTTGTTTGGCTTCCCGTTATTTTTCACCTCTAATCCTATAGAAATTCTTCATGATGCCGCAGGGTTTCTACAACCCATAATAATTACAGTTCATCGCGATATACAAGAGAATGAAGTGTTCATATTTAGTACCTTAATTAAGCATTTTTCGAAAAATGCCAACTATTCCATCGTTGATATTCGAATGAATAATCGGATTTTTTCAAATTCGGTTATTGTTAAGTACAATATATGAACTCTGTATCAAGCAAGTAAAAAAGATACCGCTTACCATGGGCGGATTACCTTTCAAGTTCATACTCCGTTCTTCCTACAGCACAATATTCACTTTTTAAGCCACGATACTCACCATTTTTATCCCGATACCAATCAGGTACGGCACTTTATTTCTCTATTAGCCATTGGAACCGATTAAAAGCATGATTGTGCAGTACATGATGATCTGGAGGAACCGTTTCCTAAATATGTAAGTTTGAGTTTTACACCATGTACCATAATCTCATTCCATATTTTCCGAAAACATTAAAAAAAACGATAAATTAGATGACGGTTCATTGCTATTCATACGGTTTTAATGTCATTAAAAAGTGGGGTATTTCCATTTCTGTGGCAATAAATGAAAAGAATGAAAAGAATGAAAGGTAGTTTCATTGATAAAATTTTATTATTTTGCCATTCTAGAAGATGATGTTTCTAGTATAAAAGGAATAGGTAATAAGAATCACGAAGGCGATTGGAGTTTTTATAACGTTTTAGAGTGAGGGGAAGTGATTGGATGTATAACTTTTTAGATCGTTCAGTTTATCTAAAAGTACGGATTTTAATCTACTTGCATTCAATAAATCAATTTTGTTCCATTTCTGATATCGCAAAAAACTTAAAGGCATCAGATAGGACCATCCTAAAATTTATTGACGAACTAAAACATGACTTGAAAGAAATTGGACCAGAAGCAGAAATCATTGAACGTGAGCATAAAAACTTTTATTTAAAGACAGAGGATAATTTCTCAATCAAATCGGTCGAGAGGCGGTATTTAGAACATTCTTTAACATATAAGGCGTGTGATCAGATATTCTATAACAAGTTTGGTGACATACATGCCTTCTCAAAAAAGAATTATACAAGCTATGCATCCATGTACAGACGAATCAATAAAATTAAACCGCTTTTAGATCAGTTCAAATTACAGTATACAACACAGCATATGGCGACTTTCAATGGTACGGAAAAGCAATTTCGATATTTCTTCTACTTGTTTTATTGGAATTCATGCTGGGGCGAGGTTTGGCCATTCTCATCTGTCAACAGGGAGCAAATCCTTGGGATGCTAAAAGGAGACAGGGAAAACATCCCTGAGCATGTGTTGTATTGGCTGGCCATATCCATCACTAGAGCTAAGTTGGGGTTTATCATTGAAGAAGATCCCACCTATGAATCATTCACGAAACATCATCATTTATTTAAATCATTTTCAAGATTGGCAGAACCTCTATTTAAAGAGTTAACAACATTAACGGAAGAGCAAATCACTTTAGAAATGGTGTTTTCCTTTACTGCAATTAGTTGTTTTGAATTTTATGATAAAAAAAATCCCCAAATCAGTTTAATCATGAATTTTGCCCAGCATCATAACCAAGATCTTTTTGTACAAACGACCATACACTGGTTGGAAACTTTCATGGAATTCTTTTCGATGGAAATTCACGCGGAAGAGTATGGTGCCTTGTTTGCCAATCTATTATACCTTCATTACTATACTCAGATTTTTGATGGGCCTACCTTTCTATTTAAAGAGGATCCATATAAGATAGCTTTTGAACAGGATTCCCCTAATCAAGTGGAATTAATGAACCGTTTCTATGATCAACTTGCCAAGAAAAAGACGCTTTCGAGAATATTGAAACATCGGGAGAGATTATTGGGTAGGTATCATGGATTACTGAAGCGCACAATTAATTTTAAAGTGGACAACAAGCCAATCAAGATTAAAATCTTTTCAATCCTGGAAGAAAATCCAAGCGAATATATCATTAATCAAATAAAAAGGATATCCAGTCATATTCAACTCTGTAACGAAGGTGAACATCCTGATTTAATAATCACTGATCGCTTATATATGTCTATTGAAAAATATGATGCAGAAGTATTTGTGTGGAGTTCCGTTCCAAAAAGAATTGATTTTGAGAGACTTAGAGACTGTATCGAGAGATTGCGCTTGATTAAATCACCGTAACTATCGGTTTTTTTAAGCTTTTGTACTTAAAGAGAGGAAATCCGCACAATCATGCACCGGAATAATCAGGAGTACAGAGAAAGAAACTCGTAATCTACACTGAAACACTGTCTTGCCTTGGAAGACTATGCCCTTCAATTGCCATTAACTCCATTAATATCAGTATGGACAACTTTTAATACACATTAGTATTACATTCACCCGCCAACAGAGAAAAATCACGATTCGGTTACATCAGATTGATGATACAGCATCCTTAAAAATTTCAAATAATGGAATTGGCATTTCAGAGAAAGACCAATTTCACATATTCGAGCGATTTTATAAAGCTGACCTGGAATGGGCGTGCTTAATTAGTCTATCCATCGTGAAAGGATCATTGATATGCATGATGGGAATATATCCGTGAACTCGCAAAGGGTTAGCATCCTGCTTCCTATTTCATGAAGAGATTCGTGATTCGATAAAAACAGCTGCAATGGCAGCTGTTTTTAAAATCTATTTGTTGGTTTAGAGTTTGATTAAGATTAATTTCACTCTAAATAATCCGATTTTTTTATTTCCGCCAAAAAGTTGAACAGTCTGCCTTATCCAAAATATTAAACTCGATCATTCTCTCAAGTAATGAGTAATCAACCGGACGATCCCACTTGATACGCACCAACTGCTTGGTGTGATCATAGCCAGCCTGCATGATTTCATCAGAGAAATGATTAATCCCTGCTATTTCAGGGGCCACAGCCAAATGATGTTTGGCTACACTAAAGCCAATGATATATGTGCCATGATCGGTAAACATAGGTTGATTCCACGCGATTTTCGGAATTAAATTTGGATATTCGTTAATTACCCAAGCCAAAACTTCTTCCGTTCGGTCCCGATGTTGCGGGTCATCAATCTTCGCTAAAAATTCTGCAAAAACTTCCATGTCATTCTCTCCTAAAATTGAAATTTTTTTTGAATAATGTCATTTTCCCTTCATCCGTATCATAATCAATATGTATTAAACGACTTCATTTACACTGCACACCGATTCCTCGGTCTTCTTTAATCCACTTGTCAACTTGAGAGGTTCTAGTTCTTTTAGACATAAAAAAACACCCCTTTGGCTAATCATAGCCAAAGGGGTGAAGCTTCGCAACTCTTTATAGACAGTTAATCTTTATTCAGATCTACATAACATACATTGCATTCATTCCTACTTACTCAACCGTTACACTTTTCGCAAGATTACGTGGTTTATCCACGTCACATTCGCGATGCAAGGCTGCGTAGTAAGCAATGAGCTGCAGCGGGATAACAGAGATAAGGGGTGTTAATAGTTCATTCACTTCCGGGATGACGAAACGGTCATCCTCTTCTTCAAGCCCCTTCATGGAAATGATGCAAGGGTTTGCGCCACGGGCAACCACTTCCTTTACATTACCACGGATGCTTAGGTTGACGCCTGCTTGCGTAGCAAGGGCTATGACAGGTGTACCTTCTTCAATCAAGGCGATCGTTCCATGTTTAAGCTCTCCGCCAGCAAAGCCTTCCGCCTGGATGTATGAAATCTCCTTCAGCTTAAGAGCCCCTTCAAGCACAACATAGTAGTCAAGGGAACGGCCAATGAAGAAGCAATTTCTCGTAACGGACAAGTATTCACGGGCAATGTCTTCCATCTCTTCTTTCGAATCACATAGGGCTTCCATTGCTGTCGCAACGATTCCAAGCTCTTTTACAAGGTCGAAATCATACTCCATGTTACGGAATTGGCCAGTTACATTTGCTAAGATGGATAAGACTGCAACTTGAGCTGTGTACGCCTTTGTGGAGGCTACGGCAATTTCAGGGCCAGCATGCAGCAAGAGCGTATAATCCGCTTCACGTGACAATGTAGAGCCAGGTACGTTCGTGATGGTCAGGGCTTTATGACCAAGGGCTTTGATGGACACTAACACGGCACGGCTATCTGCAGTTTCACCACTTTGTGAAATGAAGATGAATAGCGGTTTTTTCGATAATAACGGCATATTGTAAGTGAATTCCGATGCCACATGGACCTCAACCGGAATTTCAGTCATTTTTTCGATGAATTGCTTACCAATCAACCCTGCATGATAGCTAGTTCCGCAAGCGATGATATAAATACGGTCAGCCTCACTTACAGCTTCAGTAATGCTATAATCGATTGCAAGTTTACCTTCTTCATTTTGGTATGCTTGAATGATTTTACGTATGACAGCTGGCTGCTCGTCGACTTCTTTAAGCATATAGTGCGGATACGTACCTTTTTCAATATCACTTGCATCCAGTTCAGCAGTGTACGGAGCACGCATGACTTCTTCGTTGGAAAGGTTCTTGATCGTTACCTTTTCTTTTGTCACGATTACCATTTCCTTATCCATCAGTTCAAGGAATTGATCTGTGACTTGCAACATGGCCATTGCATCAGAAGCGACAACGTTAAAGTCTTTTCCGACACCGATTAGCAGCGGGCTTTTATTTTTTGCGACTAAGATGGTTTCATCATTTTCAGCATCCAATAGGGCAATGGCATATGAGCCCTCCAAAAGAGTGAGTGTTTGACGGAACGCCTCTTCCACTTCCATGCCCTCGTTCACGAACTTCTCTATGAGTTGAACGATGACTTCCGTATCCGTTTCGCTTTTAAAGGCAACATCCTTCAAATATTCACGTTTTAGAATCGCATAGTTTTCTATGACCCCATTATGAACTAAAGTCAATCGACCTGAATTACTTTGGTGAGGATGGGCATTTTCACGGCTTGGCACACCATGGGTGGCCCAACGCGTATGTCCTATTCCGGTATGTGCCATAGTAGTTTCATCAACGGCTCCGCGTAAGTCCGCGATTCTTCCCTTTTCCTTAAAGATTGTAACGCCTGCTTCATTTCTCACAGCAATCCCTGAAGAGTCATAACCGCGGTATTCAAGTTTTTCAAGACCTTTTAATAAAATTTCCTTTGCATCGTTAAGTCCAATATATCCAACAATTCCACACATAATTTCTGTTCCTCCAACCGATTCGAGGGAACAGGAATGCACGGGGGCATCCCTGCCCCCTCATCTCTGATATATATTTTTTATAAAGGAAAATGCTTTAAAGCACTTTTTCCCTTTGTGCATTTCCAGCCCTTTGTGCAATAAGTTGCCCTACTGTTTTAAGATTGGAATTACTGCGGCTGTGCACTTCAGCCGGGAGGTATCCGCCGATCATTCGATAAACCTCCTCCTCGTCAACTAAGCCATTTCTCGTCCAGACTTAGTTCAGGCGCTTTTATGAATCCGTTCCTTGTCTACCCTCCTTTTCATGACAACGATTGTTGTAAATCAGGATAATCATACCTTAAACAAGGGACATAGGTCAATTCTTTATTACCAAGACCTATAAAAAGAACTTCTTTATAAAAAATATGCATAAAAGGAAATTTCGTTCCTTTTATGCATAGGATTAGTTATTCATTCATACCCATTTCCGCTCTTACCACTGCGACAATGCGCTCTACATAATTAGTGCATTCCTCAGCTGTCGGTGCTTCAGCCATTACACGGACTAGCGGTTCAGTACCGGATGGTCTCACCAAAATACGACCGTTCCCGTTCATTTCCGCTTCGACTGCCTTGATGACTTCCTGTACCTTTTCATTATCGGTTACAGCGTGTTTATCGGTAACTCTGACATTGATCAGCGTTTGTGGATATTTCTTCATCTCGCCAGCGAGCTCCGATAAGGTTTTTTTGGTGTCACTCATGATGTTCACAAGCTGCAGGCCCGTCAATAAGCCATCGCCTGTCGTGTTATAATCCAGGAAGATGATATGTCCGGATTGTTCGCCGCCAAGGTTATAGCCGCCCTTTCGCATCTCCTCGACCACATAGCGATCCCCCACTGCCGTCTGGGCGCTTTGTATACCATACTCTTCAAGACCTTTATAAAAACCAAGGTTGCTCATGATCGTAGAAACCACTGTTCCCTGTTTCAGACGGTTATTTTCTTTTAAGTATTTCGCACAGATATACATGATTTGGTCGCCGTCCACTATATTCCCTTTTTCATCTATCGCAATGACTCGGTCTCCGTCACCATCGAATGCAAGTCCGACATCCGCACCTTTTTCTTTTAAGAATTCAGCAAGTGCCTCAGGGTGGGTGGAACCTACCTTATCATTAATATTCAAGCCATTGGGCGATGCTCCCATCGTAGAGATGTCTGCATCAAGATCTGCAAACAAATGCATGGCCAAGGCAGATGTCGCCCCATGTGCACAATCAAGAGCAACATGAATGCCTGTAAAATCTTCATCCACTGATTGTTTCAAGTACTGGAGATACTTTTGCCCTCCTTCGAAATAATCGTTCAAATGGCCTAAATCCCCGCCTACAGGGCGTGGCAGTTCATCCTTTTCCATATCTAATAGTGTTTCAATTTCCGCTTCTTGATCATCGGATAACTTAAATCCATCCGGTCCAAAGAATTTAATCCCATTATCCGCTACCGGATTATGAGAAGCGGAAATCATGACACCGGCTTCAGCACTTAAGGCCTTTGTTAAATAGGCAACTCCCGGTGTCGAAATGACACCCAGGCGCATCACTTCAGCTCCAATGGATAAAAGACCGGCAACAAGCGCACCTTCCAGCATTTCACCTGAAATTCGAGTATCGCGTCCTATCAGCACTTTGGGTTTTTCTGTATTTCTAGTAAGCACATAGCCACCAAAACGGCCTAGTTTAAATGCCAACTCCGGTGTTAATTCGCTATTCGCTATACCCCTGACTCCGTCTGTTCCAAAATATTTACCCATCTTTATCGCTCCTTCTTCGAATCGTTACTGAATTTAATGATGATGTTAAAGGAAGGTCATGTCTCTTCGTCTTTCTGTGTGATGGTGACCGAAATCGTTTTAGAATCCAGTTCCCATTCCACTCCCTCAGGCACTGTTACCGCCAAATCCACATCATGCGTACCTTCATCTAAATTACTCACATCTACTGTAAGATTAATGTCGTCTTTAGTTATTTTCTTCAAATCATCCGCCTCACCAAGCAAAGTGATGCTAGTCACATCGGATTCTAATTCGGCATTTTGGTCATCCTGTATGCCCACAGGCACTATTTGTATATTGTTGAAGGTTTTAGACTCTATGGCAGCCGGTTCATCTTCTTTCTCTTCTTCTTTGACTACTTGTTCTTCTTGTTTTTGTTCGGTTTCTGGTTTTTTCTCTTCCACGACTGGCTCTGCATTCTCTTCATCCACATCAACTTTCTCTGTACGAATCCTGACCTTTGCCTTACCCAAGGACATTTTTTGTACACTTTCCGGTTTATCAAGATCGAGTTCCAGTTCTGTATCCCCATCAATTTTCGAGATATTTACAGGAAGATTTACTACATCTATTTTCTCAAGGTCCGTTTCCGAACCAAATAAGGTGACCTCTTTCGGGTCGACACTCATACTCGTGATCCTGATGCCATCCTTTGCCTTGCCAGTTTGCTTCGGTGCTATCGACACCGTCTTGGAAGGAATGCTCACTTTTAAGGAAACTGAAACAGTAGATGGCTCGATCGTCACATCCAGCTTATTCAAGTCCCTGTCCAGGGCTTTTACGGTTGCCTTGCCGTTCACCGTTTCGTTAAGCCCCTTACTTATTTCAAGGTTTGCCTTTACATAGGAAATTTGTTCAATCGCATCTTTAGCACCCGTTATTTTGACAGTTTTCGGGCTGACTGTTGGCTGGCCAGCAGTATACCCCTCTTCAAGTAAAGAGCTATTATACTCGGCTTCAACGGAGAATTCCTTCGTCACCCGTTCCTGAACGTTGACTTCTGCATATTCCGGATCGATCGTTGCCACTAACTTTTCATTCAAATCACTTATTTTAAATGTGACAGTTCTGTCCCCCATTGAGATTGCAGGATCGGAAAGGTCTACATACACTTTAAAGTCCCTTTGGTTTTTCGCATTGATCAATAAGCTTTTTGCTCCCTTTAGAGTAACATCAACCGTCTCCGGCACTCCGCTCACCACTAGATTCTCACGGTCATAGTACACTTCGACCGGTACATTTTCAATGGTCTCTGTGCTGATTTCAGGGGCAGTCGATAAACCAAGGGATTTCTTATCCGACTCCATCTCAAAGTTAATGGAAATGAACAAAAGTGCCGCCAAGGCAAAAGCTACGATTCTCATAAACCAAGCACTATTGGTGAATTTATCCATTCTTTTTCCCCCTCCAGTTAAAGATGCTTGAGGAAGTTGATTTGATGTTTTCCACTACCAGTTCACTTGTAAGCATGGCCTTAAATGATTCTTGATTCAAATCGCGGTAAAGTTCCCCGTTTTTAGTGACGGATATCCCTCCCGTTTCCTCTGAAACGACAATCGTAAGACTATCCGTAACTTCACTCATGCCTATGGCTGCCCTATGCCGCGTTCCAAGTTCCTTTGATATGAATGGACTCTCTGATAATGGCAAATAGCAAGCTGCAGCTGCCACCTGGTTATTTTGTAAAATAACTGCGCCATCATGGAGCGGCGTATTAGGGATGAAGATATTAATGAGCAGTTCTGAAGAAATATAGGATTTTAGAGGTATCCCCGTTTCAACATAATCCCCTAGCTCCGTACCTTTTTCTATCGTAATCAAGGCTCCGATCCGCCTTTTTGCCATATAGGTGGACGCCTTTAGGATTTCTTCGACTAAACGCTCTTGCTGATTCTCTTCCGGAACGGTGCCCCTTGCAAAGAGCTTCCCGCGTCCTAATTGTTCAAGTGCCCTTCTCAGTTCAGG
Organism: Peribacillus sp. NPDC058002; assembly: GCF_042886655.1. Taxonomy (NCBI): domain Bacteria; kingdom Bacillati; phylum Bacillota; class Bacilli; order Caryophanales; family Bacillaceae; genus Peribacillus; species Peribacillus sp. NPDC058002. The sequence continues at coordinate 50,161 of NZ_JBHVQU010000014.1, forward strand.
TTGAAAAATGACGAGAATCGCCAATACTCCCCAATTCATGACTTGTGCCATTAACCATCCGAGTGTATTGAAACCAAACAAGTTGCTTAAGCTTTTTACAATGACAATTACAAAAATTCCTTTTAGCAGCTGAATAGCCTTCGTACCCCGAATAATAGTTAACAATTTATATATCACAAACCATACAAGGAGAATATCAATGAAATTTACTACATAGTCCCAAACAGTCAAGTTGGTTAAAGACATGTTGTTTCCTCCAGTCAGTATTACTCCAAATGCAAATTACAATCTTTATACGATAACCTTAATAGTATACCATTTTTTAAATGATACATCTAAAAACTAGTGTGAGAAATTTACATAGGAAAAACGAATCATGTAAAAGGGTCCCCTTCCCTTAAAAAATAAAGCTGAGCGAAGTCACCGTAAATGAAAAAACGGTGCCCTCTCCCAGCTTCTATTCCTTATTCCTTTTTCTCCTCTTTAGCAGGAACTAACGAGGTTGCAGTATCCTTTACTTTATACCACATCCACTCAAAAGCCTGGTCAATAACATGGATGCTTCCAGTCACGTTCCCTGCTTTAGACATATATTTATGCCCATTTATGACTGTCACATCACCCTCTACTTCTCCATCTATTTGAATGTTACCATTTTGAACTACCACATTCCCTTTGATTGTCTCACCCTCAGGCACAATCACCGTTTCACCTTCGACCACTAAGTTAGGCTGCTTTGATACTGAAAAATGTTCGTCCTGATTATAAGTGGAAAAAACAGATCCTGTCATCAATATGATGAACATCGCTGCCGCTGTCATGAAGGGATGGCTTTTGAACCAACGTTTGGCACCTGTTGTTTTCGTTTCCTTCGGCAATTGAGCCATAACCTTTGCTGTAAAGTTATCCGGGGCCTTTATATGGGAAGTGCTTTGTACAAGAGCGACCGCCTTTTTCATTTCATGAAAGTACTCCCGGCATTCAGCACAGTTATGCAAGTGCTCCCGTAAAACTTCTTTATGCTCCGGTTTGATGTCCTCATCTAAATAATCATGCATATATTCAATGATTTCCTCATGGCAGTTCATTTTTCTCACCTTCTTTTTATAAATGGCGTAGTTGTTTACGCAAGGCTTCCCGACCACGATGTATCCTCGTCTTAACCGTACCGACCGGCAAATCGAGTATTTCACTGATTTCCTTTAGGGATAACTCTTCAATATACTTCAATACAATTACCGATCGGTATTTCTCGGGCAATTTCATTATTTCCACTTGAATGGTTTCCTGTAGTTCTAAAGATTCAACCTCTTCCTCGGGTTTCGCCATATCCGATGCAATTTGGGAATACATATTCAATCCCTCTGTTCCTGCCACCTCTGCATCTAAATAGTAATCCGGTTTTTTCTTGCGAAGCCGGTCAATGCAAAGATTGGTCGCAATCCGGTATAACCATGTAGAAAATTTCATTTGTATATTGAAACTTCGAATATTCACGTAGGCCCTTACAAAGGCCTCTTGTGCCAAATCTTCTGCTTCTTGCCTGTTTCCGAGCATCCTGAAACATATTTGGAACACTTTGTCCTTGTATATTTCGACAATTTCCCCAAATGCATTATGGTCTCCCTTTAATACTTGATTAATTCTCTCTTTAATGAGTGCATCCATTTTCCGGTATTACCCCCGCTCATGCGGCTATACGATTACTACGAATCGTAAGCTAAAAGGTTTCAAAAATTTAATACATTAATTTTAACAAAGTTTTACATTTTATGTTTAAGAAAAAAAAAACAGGGCTATATAGTAAGAAATTGTAAAATCTAAGGGAGTGTTTCTCTATATGACTGCAGAACAAATTTTAGTCCATATTGAACAATACAGACAGAAAATGATGTTTTTGGCTTCCCGTTCTTCGATGGTGGATAATGAAGTTGTTGAAGTTAGCAGTAAACTGGATTCTTTAATCATCCAATACATCCATTTAACTAAAAATGGAGATCTCAATAACAGAAGTGCCCTCAAGTGAATATGGATTTACGATTGCAACCAATTATCTATAGATATGTTCCTGTTACATACGCCCTAGTAAATAAACCTACGTCTTCTAGCATATAAAAAACAGTAACCCATTACAAGCCGGTTACTGTTTCTTTTATTTTTTCAGTTATAATAATTTTTCTCCAAATAGCGAACCCATTAGGGCCACGGCAACGATCGCCGTCTTATTCCGCTCATCTAAAATTGGATTCACTTCAACGAATTCTGCTGATGTAATCAAGTTGGATTCCGCAAGCAATTCCATGGCCAAATGACTTTCCCGATAACTTATACCACCAATTACCGGTGTCCCCACTCCTGGTGCATCTGCTGGGTCAACTCCATCCAAATCCAATGATAGGTGGACGCCATCCGTTCTTTCCCTTAAGTAATCAATGCATTCTTCCATGACCCTTGTCATTCCCATGCGGTCGATCTCATGCATCGTGAATACTTTAATCCCTTTCTCACGGATAAGTTCTTTTTCGCCTTCATCCAATGACCTTGCTCCAATTATTACGATGTTTTCCGGTTTCACTTTTGGAGCAAAACCATGGATATTGATTAGGTCCGGATGTCCAAGCCCAATACTGACAGCTAGGGGCATGCCGTGTATATTCCCTGATGGTGAAGTATCCTCCGTATTTAAATCCCCATGTGCGTCGTACCAAATCACACCCACATTTTCATAGTGCTTTGCGACTCCTGCCAGTGTACCTATAGCTATGGAATGGTCTCCCCCCAATACAAGCGGAAAGGACCCCCCCTCTATTATTTCATCAACTTTTGTTGCTAACAGGGAGTTACCCTTCGCTACAAGCTGTAGGTTTTTTAGATTTGTCCCAGGCTCATCTGCGTTTTCAGGACGCCCTACAATGATATCTCCTAAATCCTCTACTTCAATATTCAACTTTTCAAGACGCTCGATAATCTCTGCGCAGCGAATGGCACTAGGTCCCATATCCACCCCGCGCCTTGCTTGACCAAGGTCCATAGGCAGTCCGATGACGGAAATTTTCTGAATAGGCATGCAATTCCCCCTTTTCATCATTTTATATCGTATATGCCGGTTGGTTCAACTCGACATTCCCATGTATAAAGATGCATGTTCCTATCACATATGTTATTTGTGACATAAGAACTTTCTAGGGATTAGCTTACCCAAACATGTCTTAAACAAAAAAAAGTCTTAAACCACTTTTGGCTTAAGACGTAAGTTTTGGTGTATGTAGTTGATGGTGGAGCCTAGCGGGATCGAACCGCTGACCTCCTGCGTGCAAGGCAGGCGCTCTCCCAGCTGAGCTAAGGCCCC